>JAMOAF010000389.1 GCA_023621895.1 Planctomycetota bacterium | reverse complement strand
AGGGGCTACTTGCATCTTTGGTGCTCTCCCCATTAATTTATACCCCCATCGATAGAGATGGCCGCTCCGCACGGCCGAGGGCCTGCGCATTGGCTCGGCAGTCCGGCATCTCTTCGTCCAAGAACCAGGGGAACTGCAAATGGAAATCAGGGTCTCGAAGACATACGAAGAACTGTCGCGGCGCGCGGCGGGAATGGTCGCCGCCGTGATCAATGCCAAGCCGAATGCGGTGTTGGGTCTGGCGACCGGTTCCAGCCCGCTCGGGCTCTACCGGGAGTTGGCGCGAATGCACAAGGATGAAGGTCTCGATTTCTCACAGGTCACGACCTTCAATCTCGACGAATACGTGGGGCTCTCGGCCAGGCACGAGCAGTCCTACCACTACTTCATGCAGGAGAATCTCTTCAAGTACATCAACGTGCCGCGAGAGCGGATTCATATTCCGTCCGGCACGACGAAGAACTACAGCGCGTTCTGCCAGTGGTACGAGGACCGCATTCGCGCCTGCGGGAGGATCGACGTGCAAGTCTTGGGCATCGGCTCCGACGGCCACATCGCGTTCAACGAGCCGACCAGTTCGCTGGCTTCGCGAACGCGTCTGAAGACGCTCGCCCGGCAGACGATCGAAGACAATGCCCGGTTCTTCGACAAGCCCGAGGATGTGCCGATCTACGCGATCACCATGGGCGTGGGCACGATCCTCGAAGCCCGGCAGTTGGTGCTTGTCGCCAGCGGTGCGGGCAAGGCCGACGCGGTGGCCAAGATGGTCGAGGGTCCGGTGACCAGCATGGTCACGGCCAGCGCGCTACAATTGCACCCCAACGCCGACGTTTTCCTCGACGAAGCGGCCGCTTCGAAGCTCACGATGCGCGATTACTACGATTGGATCCAAGAGAAGAAGCCCGGGGCGCCTCAGTCCTGACGCCCCTGCGGCGCGGGGAGCGTACGGCGCGCAGCGCGCTGCCGCCGAGTTTCGCACCGCCAGTTCGATTCGACTTACCCGGGAGCGTTGAACCGATGAGCATCTTGACCCGATTCATCGAGGCCGCCAAGCGGCGGTCCCTGGCGGTCGTTCTGCCCGAGGGGAAGGACGATCGCGTGCTGGCCGCCGCGCGGCGGATGAAGGACGAGGGCATCGCCAATCCGATTCTCCTCGGCGATGCCGCGGAGATCGAGCGGCGGGCGGCCGCCTCCGGCTTCGGAATCGACGGCATCCGGATCATCGATCCGGGCAAGAGCGAAAAACTCGGCGAGTACACCGAGGCCTACGTGAAAGGCCGCGATCTGAATCCGCGCGTGGCGGCGCGGATGGTCAGGCGGCCCCTCTACTTTGCCGGGATGATGGTCGCCCGGGGAGATGCCGACACGATGGTCGCCGGCGTCGACACGCCCACGGCGCTGGTGATCCAGGCGGGCGTGCTGACGGTTGGCCTGGCCAAGGGCCTGGCCACTCCCTCGAGCTTCTTCTTGATGATCATTCCGGATTTCCAGGGGCAGAAGCAAAAACCCTTCATCTACGCCGACTGCGCGGTGAACATCGCCCCGACTCCCGCGGAACTGGCCGACATCGCGATCGCTTCGGAACGCAGCGCGAGGAGACTGCTCCCCGAGGAGCCCCGCGTGGCAATGCTCTCTTTCTCGACCAAGGGGAGCGCATCGCACGTCCGCATCAACCACGTCACCGAGGCGCTGGCCCTGATCAAGCAGCGGGCCGCCGATCTGAAGATCGACGGCGAATTCCAGGCCGACGCGGCGATCATTCCGTCGGTGGCCAGCAAGAAGGTCAAGGAACCGAGCGAGGTCGTCGGCAGGGCGAACGTGCTGATTTTCCCCGACCTGAATTCGGGAAACATCGCCTACAAGTTGACGCAGTACATGGCCGGGGCGAAAGCGATCGGGCCGTTCCTCCAGGGGTTCGCCAAGCCGATCAGCGACCTCTCGCGGGGGGCCAGCGTCGAGGATATTGTCGCCACCACGGCCGTCTGCCTGGCGCAGGCGTGAGTAAAGGGCGCGGGGAGGCCATGCGATGAAGGTGTTGGTCGTCAACTGCGGCAGTTCTTCCATCAAGTACCAGTTCTACCAGATGCCCGAAAAGCGCGTGATTTCGAAGGGGCTGGTCGAGCGGATCGGGGAAGAAAGCGGCGCCATCCAACACCACTATGCCGACGAGGTCCGGAGGCTGGAGGGCCAGATCGCCGACCACGAAGAAGGCATGGCGCTGATCCTGGAAACGCTCTCCGGAGGCGAGGGGGTCCTCGCGCCGGAAGAAGAGATCGACGCCATCGGCCACCGCGTCGTCCACGGCGGCGAGGAGTTCACCGGATCGGTCCTGATCACGCCGGAGGTGATCGCCTCGATCGAACGCTTTTCGGACTTAGCGCCGCTGCACAACCCCCCGAACCTCACCGGCATTCGCGCGGCGATGCACGAGCTGCCCGACGTGCCCCAGGTGGCCTGCTTCGACACCGCGTTCCACGCCACGATCCCCCAGGTCGCCTACACCTACGCCCTGCCCTACCCGTTGTATGAGAAGTTCGGCATCCGCCGCTACGGCTTTCACGGCACGAGCCACCGCTACGTCGCACGGCGGGCCGCCCAGATGCTCGGCCTCGGCAAGTACGAGATCGACTGCATCACCGTCCACCTGGGAAACGGGTGCTCGATGACCGCGGTCCAGCACGGCCGCTCGGTCGACACGTCGATGGGGCTGACCCCCTTGGAGGGCCTGGTGATGGGCACGCGTACCGGAGACTTCGATCCGGCGATCCTCTTCTACCTTGCCGACCGCGGCTATGACGTCAGCTCGCTGAACAAGCTCTGCAACAAGCAGTCGGGCCTGCTGGGGATCAGCGGCAGGTCGAACGACATGCGGATGCTGCTCGGATTGAGCCGCGAGGGAGACTGCCGCGCGGCGCTGGCGATCGACGTTTTCTGCTACCGGATCAAGAAATACATCGGCATGTACGCGGCGGTGCTCGGCCGCCTCGATGCCGTGGTTTTCACCGGGGGCATCGGCGAAAACGCCGTCCCGGTCCGCGCCGCGGCCTGTGACGGCCTGGACTGCCTGGGTATTGCCATCGATCAGGCGCTCAACGAGCAAATGGTCGGGCGGCGCGAAGGAGCCATCAGCTCGCCGGAGAGCAGAACGGCGGTCCTGGTCGTCCCCACCGACGAAGAAGCGGCGATTGCCGACGACACCTACCAGATCGTGAGACAACGTTCATGCCCAATCCCGTAACCGATCGACCCTATCGCCCGCTGGCTGCCGCCGAGATTCAGACCCTCACCGCCCAGGGTTGCACCGCCGCCGACTGGAGCCGGGTGCAAGTCGCCGATGGATTCGACCCGGCCGCCGTGCGAAACGCCCAATTCCTCGGCGACGTGCGGATCGGAGCTAACGGCGGGATGGTCGCCGGCGACGGCCCGATCCAGAAGCCTTGTGGAATCTACCAGGCGCTCGTCTCCAACTGCACGATTGGCGATCGCGCCCGCATCGCCAACGTGGGGCAGCATATCGCCAACTACGACATCGGCGACGGCGCGTGCATCGAGAACGCCGGCAGGATCGAGACGCGTCCCGGGGCGACCTTCGGCAATGGCGTCGAGGTCGAGGTCCTCAACGAAGCCGGCGGCCGCGAGGTCGTCCTCTTCGACCGCCTCGACAGCCAGTTTGCGCACCTGGTCTGCCTGCATCGCTACCGCGGCGAACTGGTTGACAAACTCATTGCCGTGGCCAAGGCCGAGGCCGCCAGGGCCGCCGCCGAGCGCGGCCGGATCGGCGCCGGCGCCCGGATCGCCAACGCCGCCAGCATCGTCGACGTGAACATCGGCGATTATGCCGTGATCGACGGAGCGGCGGCGCTCGCCCGAGGCACGATCCTCAGCAGCCGGCAGGCGCCCGCGCAGATCGGCAGCGGCGTCGAGGCCGCGGACTTCATCATCGCCGAGGGGTCGAAGGTCACCGGCGGGGCGATCCTCGCCAAGAGCTTCGTCGGCCAGGGCTGCCAGATCGGCAAGCAGTTCTCCAGCGAGGGGTCGCTGTTCTTCGCCAACTGCGAGGCGTTTCACGGCGAGGCGTGCAGCATCTTCGCGGGCCCCTACACGGTGACCCACCACAAATCCACGCTGCTGATCGCCGGCCTGTTCAGCTTCTACAACGCCGGGAGCGGGACGAACCAGTCGAATCACCTCTACAAACTCGGCCCGGTGCATGAAGGGAAGCTCGAACGGGGCTGCAAGACGGGCTCGTCGAGCTACATGATGTGGCCCTGCCGCGTCGGCCCGTTCAGCGTCGTCCTCGGCAAGCACACGCGGACATTCGACACCGCGGATTTCCCCTTCAGCTACCTGGAGGCCTTGCCCAACGGGCGGTGCATGATGACGCCCGGGTTCAACTTCACAACCGTGGGAACGGTCCGCGACGGCGCCAAGTGGCCCACTCGAGACCGCCGCCGGGGCGAAGTGCTCCGCGACCGGCTCACGTTCGACGTCTTCAGCCCTTTAACCGTCGGGCGGATGATCACCGGCTCGGCGCGGATGAAGGAGCTGTTCGAAAAGACGGACCGCGCCGTCGACACGGTGGGCCTCGGCGGCGTCGACGTGAAGCGGATTCTGCTTCGCACGGGCATGAAGTTCTACCGTTCGGCGATCGAGATGTACATGCTCGACAAGGTCCTCGCTCGAGCGGAACGAGCCCTGGAACAGCCGTCGGCGTCCCTGGCCGCGGCGCTGGCGCCCGCGGCGGACGCCGTTTACGATTTCGACTGGATCGACGTCGGCGGCCAGATGATGCCCCGCCGCAGGCTCGACGACCTTTGCGCGGCGATTGCCGGCGGCACGGTCAGCGACCTCGACGGCATCAACGCCGAGCTCGACGCGATTCTCCGCTCCTACGCCGAAGATGAATGGATCTGGGTCCGCGAGACATACCCGCGCGTGTTTGAGCGGAGCCTCGGCGAGCTGGGCATGGAGGACATGCCCGGAATCGCCGACGAGTGGCTGAAGGCTCGGAAGAAGTTCCTGGCCCTGGTGCTGAACGACGCGCAGAAGGAATTCGACAACGTGATTCAAACGGGTTTCGGCCAGGACGGGACCGCGGCGGACGCGGGCGTGGATTTCGCGCGTGTCCGCGGAGATTTCGAGAGCAATCGGTTCGCCAAGGAGTTGAAGGCCGAAATCGCCTCCCTGGCGGACCGCGTGGAGAAATGGAAACGGGCCGCCTCCGCCCGCTCGTAGCGAGCTGGCGGCGCTGGCCGTAAGGAGGTCTTCCCATGTCGCACGATGTGCGCGACCGTGTCATCAAGGTGGTTGCGGAAACCCTGAAGATCGAGCCTGCCCGAATCGACGACGACTCGAGGTTCGTCGAAGACCTCGGCGCCGAATCGATGCAGAGCGTCGAACTGATCGCTGCCTTCGAGGAGGAGTTCGACATCGAAATGGACGAGGAAGAGGCCCTCGACGTGAAGACCATCGGCAAGGCGGTCGATTTCATCGTCGCGCACCTCGGCTGACGGGCGGCCGACAGGCGAGAGGCTTTGCTCCTGGTTCCCAATCTCCAGCCTCGCTCCTGCTTCCCAAGCTCCAGCTTGGGAACCCGGCCTCACCCTGCCCCGCCGGCAGCCAACCATAAGTCGGCCCGACGGGTGGGTAAGGCCCATTTGCCGATCGCCCGGCCCCAGTTGTAAAGGACACTCCCATGCAGGACTTTGAGAAGCTGGGCGTATTCTACCTCGGCCGGCAGTTCGATCCGGCGAGCCGAAGCCTCAAAGACGAGTTGGTGTTGTACGACTCCAAGGACCTGGTGACGCACGCCGTCTGCGTGGGCATGACCGGCAGCGGTAAGACGGGGCTCTGCCTGGCCCTCTTGGAGGAAGCGGCGATCGACGGCATCCCCGCGATCCTCGTCGATCCGAAAGGCGATCTTGGGAATCTGCTGCTGACATTTCCACGACTTGAATCAGCCGACTTCCGCCCCTGGATCGACGAAGCGGAGGCCGCGCGCCAGGGGATTACCCCCGAGCAGCTTGCCGCCGCGACGGCCAAAAAGTGGCGCGAGGGCCTGGCTGAATGGGGGCAGGACGCCGCGCGGATCGAACGCTTCCGGTCTTCCGTCGACCTGGCGATCTATACGCCGGGAAGCAGTGCGGGGCTGCCGCTGGCGGTGCTGCGGGCGTTCACCGCCCCGCCGCGGGACGTACTCGGCGATGCCGACGCCTTCCGCGAGCGGATCGCCTCCGCCGTTTCGGGACTCCTGTCGCTATTGGGCATCCAGGCCGATCCGCTCAAGAGCCGCGAACATATCCTGCTGGCGCAGGTATTCGAACACGCCTGGCGCGAAGGGCGCGACCTCGACCTGGCCGGGCTCGTCCGCGAGATCCAGTCGCCCCCGTTCGACAAAGTGGGCCTGGTCGATCTCGAAACGTTTTTTCCGGTAAAAGACCGCACTGGGCTGGCCATTGAAATCAACAACCTGCTGGCGTCGCCGGGGTTCGCCGGCTGGCTGGAAGGCGAACCGCTCGACATCCAGCGGCTGCTCTACACGCCCGAGGGCAAGCCGCGCCTGTCGATCATCTCGATCGCCCACTTGTCCGACGCCGAACGGATGTTCTTTGTCACGATCCTCTTGGGCGAGATGATCTCCTGGATGCGGTCGCAGCCGGGGACGACGAGCCTCCGGGCGGTGTTCTACATGGACGAGGTCTTCGGCTACTTCCCGCCCACCGCCAATCCGCCCACGAAGACGCCGATGCTGACCTTGTTGAAACAGGCTCGGGCCTTCGGCCTGGGCGTCGTTCTGGCCACGCAGAACCCCGTCGACCTGGACTACAAGGGCCTGTCGAACGCCGGCACCTGGCTGCTTGGCCGGCTCCAGACCGAGCGCGACAAGCTCCGCGTCCTCGAGGGGCTCGAAGGTGCTTCGGCCGCCGCCGGCGCTCGATTCAACCGCAAGGACATGGAAGCGATCCTGGCGGGATTGGGCAACCGCGTGTTTCTGATGAACAACGTGCACGAAGACCAGCCGGTCGTGTTCCAGACGCGCTGGTGCCTGAGCTACCTTCGCGGGCCGCTCAGCCGCGGCCAGATCCAGTCGCTGATGGCCCCGCGCAGGCAAACGGCGGCTTTGGCCGTCGAGACGCCGGCGGCGGCCGCGCCGCCGCCGGCCGCGCCCGAGGCCCAGCGCCCGATCGTCCCCCCCGAGGCCGGCGAGTGTTTCTTTCCCTGCCGCGCCAAGCCGGGCGAGGGCGAGCGGATCGAATACCGCCCGGCGCTGGTTGGCACGGGCAGGGTGCATTACGTCAATGCCAAGCGCGGCATCGACCTGTGGCACGAGTCCGCGCTGATCGCGCCCCTGGGCGAGCAGCCGCCGGCCGATGTCTGGGAGGGCGCTCAGTCGCTCGCGAGTGGCGCGCCGGAATTCGACAGCCAGCCCGAGGGCGGCGCCGCCTTCGCCTCCGCGCCGGCCGCGGTGAGCCAGGCGAAACAATACGCCAGGTGGCTTAAAGACTTTCAGGCCCACCTCTATCGCAACGAGTCGCTCCCGCTTTGGACCTGCGCCAGTCTGCGCGAAGACTCGAAGCCCGGCGAGAGCGAGGCCGATTTCCGCCTCCGCCTCCGGCAGCGGGCGCGCGAGGCCCGCGATGCATCGCTCGAAGACCTCCGCCGCCGCTATGCGGCCAGGTTCAACACGCTCAAGGAGCAGCTTCGCCGCGCGGAGCAGCGCGTCGCGCGGGAGAAGAGCCAGTCGCGGCACCAGGCCGTCCAGACCGCCGTGTCGATCGGCGCCTCGATCCTCGGCGCCTTCCTCGGCCGCAAGGTCGTCAGCAAGACGAGCCTGTCCAGCGCGGCGAGCGCCGTCCGCTCGGCCGGCCGCGCCGCGCGCGAGCACGAGGACGTGGGCCGGGTGCAGGAGAGCGCGGCAGTCATCCAGCAGCGGTTGGCCGAGTTGGAAGCGGAGTTCCAGGCCGAAGTGAAGAGCCTGGAAACGGCGATGAGCGAGGAAAACCTCGTGGTTGTAGAAGCGCCGCTGCGGCCGAAAAAGGCGGACATCAGCGACACGAAAGTGATTCTCGTTTGGGCGCCCTACCGCGTCGGCGCCCAAGGCGGGGCCGAGCCCGCCTGGCAGTAGGCGGCCCCGACGCCGCTTGGGCAAAACGGAGTGGACTCCCGCTGGCAAGGAAGACTGGCCGATGGAAGCAAGGCGAATCGTGATCACCGGAATCAGCCGCGGCCTGGGGCATGCGATGGTCGAGGGCTTCATCGCCGCCGGACACCGCGTGGCGGGCTGCGCGAGAAGCGCCGGCGCGATTCAGCGGGCCAACGACCGCTTCGGCCCGCCCCACCGTTTCGATCGCGTCGACCTGCGCGCCGATGCCGAGGTGCGGCAATGGGCGGAGCGGGTGCTGGCCGCCGGAGAGGTCGACCTGCTGATCAACAACGCGGCGGTGGTCAATCGAAATGCCCCGCTTTGGGAGATCACCGATCGGGAGTTCAGCGAGGTGGTCGACATCAACATCAAGGGGACGGCCAACGTGATCCGCCATTTCGTCCCGGCGATGATCGCCCGCGGCGCGGGCGTGATCGTCAATTTCAGTTCCGGCTGGGGGCGATCCACCTCGCCCGAGGTGGCGCCCTATTGCGCCGCCAAGTGGGCGATCGAGGGACTCACCCGGGCACTGGCCGAGGAGCTGCCGCGGGGAATGGCCGCCGTGCCGCTCAACCCCGGGATCATCGACACGGAGATGCTGCGCTCCTGCTTCGGGCAGTCCGCGTCCGCCTACCCCACCGCCGCCCAATGGGCCCGCCGCGCCGTGCCGTTTCTGCTCGGGCTCAGCGCCAAGGACAACGGCCAACCGCTCACCGTCCCCGGCTGAACGCCCCGGCATTCGGGAAAACCGGGAACTGATTCCGCTTCGATTGGCGGCATCAGAACGGACTGAATTCCGCCCTCCGCAGCGCGAACCTCGCCGATTCCTACTTGCGGATTTGCAGCGTCTCGAGGTCCACGTCGACCCACAGGGCCGAGTCATGATCGCCGTGGGGAATTTCATGGTAGACGAACGTGCCCGTTCCCTTCATCGCGCGTGCGATCCTGCGCGCTTCCGCGACCGGGATCAGGCGGTCGTCCTCCCCCATCGTGAGCACGAACGGCATCGTCAACTTTTCCGGGTGGGCCAGCACGGATCGGGCATGGTACAGGTCCGGCTTGTCCTCCGGCGCGCCTCCATACGCGGCGAAGACGGCCGTGACCAGCTTCTGTAAAACCGGCTGGTCGCTGTTGCGGGCGAAATCCAGCCGCCCGAGGATGTCGCACGCACCCATGGCGATCACGCCATGAATCCGTTCCGGATGGAGGACCGCGTAGGCCATCGCGCTGGACGCGCCGCCCGACCCGCCCAGCAGCACGAATCTCCTGCATCCGAGCTCGCCGCGGCAGTAATCGAGCAGGTCCGTCATGTCTTCCGTCGCCGCCGGGCTCATGTAGGACGTGCCGCGGAGGTTGACCGAGAGAAGCGGATGGCATCCCTCGAGAATCCTGGGGAGCCAGAACCGGCGGATGTCCTTGCGGGTGAAAATCTGGTCGGCCGAGGCGAACGAGCCGTGCAGGTAGACGATCGTCGTCTTGCGGGCATCTCCCGGCAGAAACAGGGCCCAGTCCTCCGCTCCGTCCAAGCCGCTGACGTACGTTATCCGCAACGTGCCGGCCGGGTACTCGTCTCCGCGCTGGAGCGTCGCCGACGTGACAGCCATGCGTTTTCGCACGGGTCCCGGCGATGCCGATTCGTCCGCCTCAGTCCACTTTCTGATCATCGGTTCCGATCACTTCTCGATTGTCATCTCGGCCAGATTCGTGTTCACGGCACGGCTCCGATCAGCCGTGCGAAGACACCGGCGCGGCTTGCGCCGTGCCGCCCGCCGTTCGATCGCCGCCTCGCCACTCGCGCTCCGGCGTGTTACTCGGCCGCGCGGAGTCGGAGCGGACCGAGGAAGGTCACGCTCCCGTAGCTGCCCACGCGCTGGCGGTCGACGACGCGGAATCGGATGGCCAGCGAGGGCGACGACTTGGCCGCCTCGGTCACGTCGACCGAAAGCCACTCCCGGCCGGCGCGCGACAGGGTGATGTCCTCCTCCCACGCCAGGCGGTCGTTGATCCAGAGCTCCAGGTAGCGGTACCGCGGATACGCCGGGTCGATCTTCGTGTCGTTGACGAACAGGTCCAGCGAGACCCGGCCGGTGGAACTGGGCACGGCCAATTCCGCGCGAACCTCCGCGTAGTCGCCGGCCTTCGAGGCGGTGCGGCGGGGAAAGGCGATCACGGTCAGCTTCTGCTCCCGCCAGTCGATCGGCCCCAGGCACCAGGGACCCTGCCAGCGCGGCAACTGCTTGAGCCACTCGGCCGCGGCCGTCTCGGCCAGCAGGCGGCCCGCCGGGGGCGACGCGAGACTTTCCAGCCAGGCCCCATACTTGGCCTGGTCGAGCCGCTCGTCGACCAGGCAGCGGGCGAACCCGTCTTTCGCCATGGCGCGGAACGCGGTTTCCATTCCCGCCCGCCGACTGGCAAGACGCTCGGCCCAAGACTTCTCCCCGGCGGCCTGCTTGCGCCAGAAATCGGCGTACGCTTCGATGCCTTTCAGCCCCCGCAGCGATTCTTCGATGGCGGCCAGTTGCTCCTTGACTTGCCGGCCGGCCTCGGCGGCGGCCTTCTCCGCCACCTCCGGCTCCCGGTCGCCATAAAGCTCGATCATCTTCTCGTCGAAAGACGAGCCCAGGGTGTATTCCGGAAAGTCGAGGCTGGCCATTTTGCGGGCGTAGTCGAGCGTGGCCGCCATCGGTTCGAGATACACCGCGTTGAGGCGGGCCGGATCGAGCAGAGTCTCGCCGGGGGCGCGCTCGTCGAGCACCTTCCGCAGCGGCTCCAATTGCTCGATCAGTTCCAGCGCGCGGGGCCGATCCGCCAGGTTTCGCAGCCGCGGCGGCCAGCCCTTGTTGGGCGCGAAATTCCGCACCGGCATCTCGAACAGCCCCTTGAGCTGGCCGAGCAGGTCGTCGAAGGCCAGGGCCGTTTCCGCCTGGCCGCGCCCGTACACGTCGGAGTAGACGGCGCGGCGCGTGGCGGTCCAGTCGTGCTCGGCCGGGTTCCATGCCCAGATGCCCATCGCCCCGACCTCGTATTCCTCGGGCCAGCCGTCGTACATGCCCCAAAGCATCACCGTGTCGGTGTAGTCGGCCGCCTCGCGCAGCGCTTCGTAGTCGGGCGTGCCCCAGCCGACGCTGAGCGGCTGCATGTCGAAATACGCCGGCTTGCCGTCCTCGCGGAGCGACTGGCCGGCATTTGCGTTGTAAAGAAACCCGCCGGGATAGGAAAACAGGTTGTGCCACCAGGCGGGCTTGAGCTTCAGCCCCAGCTTGCGCGTCGCCTCGAGGTCCGTCCGGCAGGGCACCCGGGTAAAGAACCACTGCGTGGCCGCATAGCCGGGGATGGCCGCCGCCAGGCGGTTGAAGTCCGTGTCGATGTTGTCGTAGGAGCCGACCGGCTGCGTGTTGGCCACCCGGCGGCCCGTCATTGCGTGCGCCGCGCCCAGGTCGAGCGCGCGGCGGATGATCACCGGAGCGTCTTCGCCCGCCCCGACGTCGTCCAGCGAGATCCAGATGCCGTCGATCCCCAGGGCGATCAACTCTTCAAACGTGCCCAAGGCCGCATCGTACTGGTCTGCCTTGACTCCGCAGGATACGGTCCCGTAGACGAACATCCCGCGGCGGTGCGCCTCGTCGATGACGCGCTTCGTGGCCGGCACGTCGATCTTGAACCCCGGCGGGAACCCCATCGCGGCATAGCCGTCGGGAGTGCCCGCGTCGCGCACGTCGGTGAAGTTCAGCCGATACCGGGCATAGCTGTCAAAGGCCCCCGGCGCAAGATGGACGCGCATTCGCCAGTGCGGGCGGCCTCGCCAGCGGATGCTGGGCCAATCGCGAACCGAGGCCAGCCGCAACTCGGCCCGGCCGCCGCGAAGTTCGAACAGGTCCACGAGCGCGTTCTGGCCGTAGATCACGCCCGGCGGATTGCTCCCGCCGACCAGCACGACCTGCCGCGCGCCGTCTTCGACCGGCTCGATCACGAAGCCGTCCTCGCCCGGCGACGAATCGCCCAGCTCGATCTTCTCCCGAGAGCAGAGGCGGTCGATCCAGGCATGGGTCGAGCGCTGCCCGAGAAGCAACACCTGCCGGACGCCGTCGGGCACTTCGTCTTCCTTGAAGATCGGCAGCCGCTGCCGGCAGCGGCGCTCGACGAGCGTCTGCAATCGGCCGGCGGCATAGCGCTCCGGCTCGGTCGCTTGGGCGCCGACGACGATCGCCGCCTCGCCCTCCTTCGCCAAGGCCATTCGCTCGCCCGAGTCGCGATAGACCTTCGGCACCGGCACCAGGGGGCAGTCCCGCGCGGGCTCCGCCGCCGCTGCCGACATGGCCAACAGACACCAAACCAGGATCGCTCTCATCACGATTGCCTCTCTCTAAATCGACCTGCGTGATTCATGGAAAAAGCGGCTGTTATTCAGATAGCCGCGTGGGCTTGCCCCGCGCTTCGTTACGTACGAGTTATGCCGCAGCGCAGGCGCGCCGCGGGGCAAGCCCACGCGGCTATCACGCTCTCATGAATTCCTCCCGGAATCACGCAAGCTCATTTGGTACTCAAGGAAGTCTAAGGTGTGGGCGCGTCTTGCCGGGACGCGCGTCAACGGTCTCGAACGGGCCGAACTACTGGCCCTCGCGGAGCCGCACCGGTCCCAGGAAACTAATACTCAGATGGTTGCCTACGCCGCGCCGGTCAATCACGCGAAACTTCAGCTTCAGCCGCTCGGCCGCCCGGGCCAGATCCGTGACATCGCAGGTGACCCAGGCCCGGCCCTTGCGGTCTGGTGCCACGTCCTCCTCCCAGGCCAACTTGTCGTTGACCCAAAGCTGCATCGAGCGGTACTCGCGCCACTGGTTGTCGGAGCGGGTGTCTTCAACCCAAGCGTCGAGAAGCAGCCGGCCGGCCGCCGCCTTTGCCGGCAGCTCCGCCCGGACCTCGGCGTAATCGCCCGGCTGCGAGGGCACGTTGGCCGGATAGCCGATCGCCAGGCTCTTGTGGTCTCCAAGTCCAGAAATCCCGGCGACAAACGCCCCTCGCCAACGGGGCGGCGCACGGAGCCAATCCTCGGCCGCCAGTTCGGCCAGAACCTTGCCCGGCGGCGGCTGATCCCAATCGGCAAACAGCGCGTCGATGTCTTTTTTCGTGGCCGGTTTGTACGGCATGAGATCATCCGGCTTCTGGTTGAGCAGCCGCTTGAGCCGGCCGTCCATCGCCGAGCGGCGCTCGTTCGCCAGCTTGTTCCACGCCTTGAATTCGGGGAGCTGCTTCTCCCAGTGCGCCCGGTACCCATCAATTCCCTTCAGGCCCTGAAGCTCCTCGCTGATCCGCCGCAGCTCCGTTTGCAGGCGGTCGCGGGCGGCCGCCAGGGCCTCTTCCGCCGCCGCCGCGCTGCCCTCGTCGAGCCAGGTGTACATCCGGTCCTGAAACTCGTCGGCCCAATCCTCGGGGTAATCGAGCAGCGCCATTTTTCGCGCGTAGACGAGGGTCGTCCGCATCGGCTCCAGATAGACCTGTTCGAGCCTCGCCCGATCGATCGCCGACTCCAGCGGCGCTGTGGACGAGAGCCGCCCGCTGAGCGTCTCTAGCTCGTCGATCAACGCCAGCGCGCGCGGCCGATCGCCGGCCTGCTTCAGCCGGCAAGGCCATCCCTTGTTCGGTTCGAACCGCCACCGGGGAAGGTGGAACAGGCTTTTCAACTCGACCAGCTTGTCGTCGAACGCCCAGGCCGTTTGCACCTGGCCGGGACCATAGACGTAACGGTAGATCGCCCGCCGCGTCTGGTCCCAGTCGTGGGCCGCGGGGTTCCATGCCCAGATGCCGAGCACCGACATCAGGTATTCTTCCGGCCAGCCGCCGACCACGCCCCAGAGCAGAACGTGGTCGGTGTACTTGTCGGCCTCGCGAATCGCGTCGTAACGGGGGGCGTGCCAGCCGCGCGAGAGGGGCTGCGGCTCGATGTAGCCCGGCCGGTCGTCGGACCGCAGGCTGACGAGGATATCCCCGTTGTGAAGAAAGCCGCCGTCAACCCCGAAATCGACGAGGTTGTGCCACCAGCCGGGCAGCCGCCGCAACCCGATCTTGCGGGCTTGCTCCGCGTCGGCCTGGCAGGGCACTCGGGTGAAGAACCACTGCGCTTCCGCCATCCCGGCCAGTTGCGCCGTGCGGCGATTGAATTCCGTGTCGATGTTCTGGTAGTCGCCGCTCGGCGGGGTCGTGGCGATTCGCCGGCCCGTCATCCCGAGCGTCTGGCCGAACTGGAGCACCCGGCCGACCAACTCCGAGGCGTCTTCGCCGCCACCGACGTCGTCGAAGGAGATCCACAGGCCGTCGACGCCCAGCTTGCTCAACTGGCGAAACGTGTCGAGCACGGCGTCGTGCTTCGCCCGCGGCACGCCGCACGAGACCGTGCCGTAGACGAACAGCCCTCGGCGGTGCGACTCGCGAACCATCCGCTCGACGGTTTCGCTGTCGATCGGCACGCCGGCGGGAAACCCCATCGACGCCTTGCGCCCGGGGTAGACGTTTGAGGCCTTGGCGTTCGGGTCGTCGCGGACGTCGGTGAAATTGAGCCGGGCGTGGATGTAGGCGTCGAGCGCCCCCGGCACGAGGTGCTGGCGGAGCACCGAGTGGGGCCGCCCGCGCCATGGGATGCTCGGCCAATCGCGGACCGAGACCACCGGCCAGACCGTCCGCCCCGCCTCGGCGCGCATCAGGTCGAACAGGGCATCCGCCCCGTACACCACGCCGCGCGGGTTGCCGCCGGCGACGAGCACCACCTGGCGGCCGCCGTCTTCCAAACACTCGATCACGAAGCCGTCCTCGCCCGGCTCGGCATCGCCCAGTCCGATCTTCTGCTCGCGGCAGAGATTGTCCACCCAGGGGTTGCTGCTCCGCTGGCCGAGCAGAAAGACCTGGCGGACGGATTCCGGAAGGGCCGTTTCAACAACGATCGGAATCCGCTGCTTGAATCGCCGTTCAACGTGCGCCTGCAACCGCTCCGCGGCGTAACGCTCCGTTTCGGCCGCTTGGGCGCCAAGTGCGATTGCCGCCTGCTGCGGCTCGAGCAGTTGCCACGTCCGGCCGTGGTCGCGGTACGCCTTCGGCACCGGCACGAGCGGGCAGTCCGCCTCCGGCGCGCCGCACACCGGCGGCGCCGCCACGGCGGCAGTCCAGAGGAAAGCAATCACGGCGGAAAGCCGCACAAGGCCGAGTCTCATCGGTCACCTAAGCGTCAGAAATCAAGGAAGCGGGGGCATGAGGCAGGGCACTGGTGGGTCTCGTCGTCGCCGCGGCCGCAGCGCTGCCAATTTCCGGTCCGGATGCGACTTTGGATCGCCCCTTGGGGTGCTCATGCAGAGTCTTCAGGGTACACGCGGCGGGTGGCAGTCGTCAACCTTCCGCTTCCCGTGGGCGCTCGACGTTTGCCCACACGCTCGGTGGGGCGACGCTCGCGTTCTGGCCCTGCAAACCCGTTCGATCCCCATAAAGCGCCCTGGCCCTGGCAACCGCACCAGGTTGGCCCGCTTTGCACCACCCTACGGCGTAGCTCCGTCAATCCTCAAGGGGCGCCGTTCGCCTTGGGCAGCTCGGGCTGCTCGCCGCGATAGCTCAGATCGAGCATGTCCATCGGGTGGACGACGGCCAGGGGTAAACGCTGGCGGCGGACTTCGCGGCCGATTTGCAGCAAACAGCCGGCGTTGGAGGCCACAACGATCCGGGCGCCGGTCCGGACGATGTTCTCGAGCTTGCGGCGGATGAGCCGATCGGCCATCTGCGGCTGGTTGAGATTGTAGGTCCCGGCGGAGCCGCAGCAGATTTCGGTTTCCGCAAGGTCGCGAAGCTCCAGCTTGGGGATCGACTGGAGCAGTCGCCGTGGAGCGCTGGTGACGCCCTGGCCATGAGCCAGGTGGCAGGCGTCGTGGTAGGTCGCCGCGACCTCGATCGGCCCCTGGGGAGGAATCAGTCCGAGCTGATCGAGGAACTCGTTCACGTCGCGGACCTTCTCCGCGAATCGCTGCCGGTCCGCCTGCTTTTCATCGCGCCAGTGGAGGCCGTACTCCTTGAGCATCGCGCCGCAGCCGGCGTGGTTGACGATCACCGCGTCGATGTCGGCCAGGTCGAAGGCGGCCACGTTGGCGTCGGCAGCCGATCGGGCGCCGGCGCGGCTGCCGGCGTGGTAGTGGATCGCCCCGCAGCAACCCTGCCCGTCGGGGATGAGGATGTCGCAGCCGTTTTGCTGGAGGACGCGGAGGGTCGCCCAGTGGGTATGGCGAAACATGGCATCGGCCACGCAGCCGACGAAGAAGGCCACGCGGGCGCGCCGCCGGCCGATCGCCGGCAGGAACGACGGCAGCTTCGGTCCCTGCGCGACCGGCGGGTTGACGAGCGTCGCCATCTGGCCGAGGCGGCCGGGGAGCAACTTGAAGAAGCCGATCCGCTCGGCCAGGTCATAGAGGCCGAGCTTCTGAGCAATTCGCACCGGTGTCATCGCGAGGCGAATCCGGCCGGCGTAGGGGAACAGGCGGAACAGGACCAGCTCGCGGAACCAGTCCCATCCGGCGATGCCCTGGTGCTTCTCTTCCTCCATGGCCAGGCGAAACGGCTCGATGATCTGGCCGTAGTGCACGCCCGAGGGGCAGGCCGTCTCGCAGGCGCGGCAATCGAGGCACAGCTCCAGGTGCCGCCGCGCCGCCGAGCCCGGCGCCAGGGCGCCTTCGGTGATCATCCGCATCAGGTAGATTCGCCCCCGCGGACCGGCGTTCTCGTCGCCGAGTTCCGTGTAGGTGGGGCAGGCCGAGGTGCAGAGGCCGCAGTGGACGCATTCCAGAAACAGTTCCGGGCGGACCGCCGCCCTCAGGGCGGCGCCGGGCCGAGCGTCGGGAGATTGAAGAAGCGGATTCATGGCGTGCCCGTTGCGAAAATGAATCTTCCCGGGTTCAAAATACCTTGCGGATCGAATTTCCGTTTAACCCGCTCCATGACGCCGAGCGCCTCGGTGGCCGGCCCCCAAACGGCCGACCGGTCCAGCCGGCTCTCGGCGGGAGCGGAAAGCACCGCGGCCTTGCCGCCCGTGAGCCGGATGGCCTCGCGCGCATCGCTTGCCAGCGCGGCGGCCCGGTCCGGGGGGCAGGCAAACCGGGCGACGATGATCCCATCGCCCGCATGGCAGAGGATCGCCGCGCCGCCGTCGAGCTTCAGCAGCGACTCGGCGGCCGCCACGGTCTGCGACGGGAGCACGGCCGCCTCGACGGTGAGAGTCGGCTGGCCGTCGGGGGCGGGGAAATCCGCGAGAGTCTGCCAGAGCTCGCCGGCCTCCGCGGCCCCGTCGATCAATCGCGGCTCGGCCCCGAGCTGGCGGCAACAGGCGGCGGCCTTGTCGACCAGCCAGCGGACGTCGGTCTCGGAGCCCTCGAAGCCGAGCCAAAGCTGCCCGGCGGCCGTGCCATCGCCCAGCCGGAGAGGCGACTGCCGGGGAAGCGCCCCCGCCGCCAATTCGATCGCCACGGGCTCCACCTCGGACTCGACGAGCGAAGCGAGCAAGGAGTCAGCCTTTCGCAGCTCGGCCAGCGCGACGCCCAGAAGGGCCGAGGCCTCCGGCACGGGCTTGACCATCAAGGTGACCTCCGTGACCACGGCCAGGCTTCCGAGCGAGCCGACCAGCAGTCGCGCGAGGTCGTAGCCGGCGGCGTTCTTGACGACGCGCCCACCCGCGGAAAATATCTTTCCCGACCCGTCGACCGCGGTCAACCCGAGAAGATAGTCGCGGATCGTGCCGAAGCGGAATCGCCGCGGGCCGCTGAAGTTGGTCGCCACGGCGCCGCCGATGGTGGCGGCGGCGGCTTGGGGAACATCGACCGGCAGGCGCTGGTTCTCTTTGCGGAGCAACCGGCCGAACTCGCCGAGCGTCATTCCCGCGCCGACCGTTACGGTCAGGTCGCGCGCGGGGTAGTCGGCAAGCCCGTTGAGCCGGGCGAGCGAAAGGCCCAGGCCGGGCGTCTCGGTCGCGGCGCCGAAGGCCAGGGCGGTGGCGCCGCCGATCGGGTAGACCGCGCTCCGCTGGGAACCGGCGCGGCGGACCGTCTCGGCGACCATCTCGGCCGATTCCGCATGGACGGTCTCGGTGGTGGGTAAAAAGCCGTTGGACATGGTGGGGTTGACTCGGGGAAATCTCGTTTGCGGATGCGGTTGGCCACGGCGGCCGGCAGCGGGCGGGCTTCGGTCAGGGTAGTGCCTGGCAGGTCCCGACCGTTTCAAGAATCTTGGGAGCGTCGGGGGAGGGCAGCACCTTGCCCAGTCCGAGCCGCGCCGCGGGGTTCAGCGCGTCGCGGAGACGCCCCATGACTTCCAGGTTCTCCTTGCCAAACAGCGTTTCCATCAGGCCGATCTTCTCGATTCCGATCCCGTGCTCCGCCGTGATGCTCCCGCCACAGGCGATGCACTGCTCGAGCAGTTCCTTGCCGGCCGCCAGGGCGCGGCGGACCGAGTCGCGGTCCCGCTCGTCGAACAGCAGGATCGGGTGGACGTTGCCGTCGCCGGCGTGCGCCACGTTGACGATGCGAATGCCGTGCTTGGCGCTGATCCGGGTGATCTGCCGAATAATTTCGGGCAACCTGGTGCGCGGCACAACGCCGTCCTGGATGATGTAGCTCGGGCTGATTCGCCCGACGGCGCCGACGGCCATCTTCCGGCACTTCCACAGCAGGGCCCGCTCGTCGGCCGTGGCCGCCTGGAGGACCTCTCGGGCGTTGTGCCGCTGGCAGATTGCCGCGACGCGGGTGAGCTGCTCGTCGAGACCTGCCTTCAGCCCGTCGAGTTCGATCACGGCGATGGCCTCGGCGTCGGTCGGGAAGCCGAAATGGTACGCTTCGTCGACGGCCGCCAGGATTCCCCGGTCCATCAGTTCCATGGCGGCCGGCACAATCCCCGCGGCAATGATATCGCTGACGGCGGCCGATGCGTCGTCGAGGGACTCGAAGACGACGCGGACCGTGCGGTAGTCTTGCGGGTCCCTGGTCAGGCGGACCCAGACCTTGGTGACAATCGCCAGGGTCCCCTCGCTGCCGACAATCACGCCGGTGAGATCGAGCGCGGCGCGGTCGAAAACCGGCCCGAGCCGGACGATCGTTCCGTCGCCGAGGACCGCTTCGATGCCCAGGACGTGGTTGACGGTGACTCCGTACTTCAATGTGTGCGGGCCGCCGGCGTTCGTCGCCACGTTGCCGCCGATCGTGCACGCGGTCTGGCTGGAGGGGTCGGGCGCGAAGTGAAAGCCGGTTCCCGCCAGCGCTCGTGCAAGCTGTAGATTGAGCACTCCCGACTCAACAACGGCCATGCGATCGCGAAGGCTGATTTCGAGAATCCGCCGCATCCGCGTGAGCGACACCACCAGGCCGCCCCCGATCGGCACGCAACCACCGGCGAGGCTTGTGCCGGCGCCGCGAACGACCAGCGGAATCTCGTGGCGGTTGCAGAGGCGAACGACTTCCGCCGTCGCCTCGGTGGTGGTAGGGAAAACGACCGCCTCGGGGCGGCGTTTCTCGATCGTCAAACCGTCGCAGTCGTAGACAACCAGGTCGGCCGGATCGCTGAGCACGCCCTCGCGGCCAAGAAGCTTCTGCAACTGCGGGATGACGTCCGTCGCGCTAGATCGCGCCATCTTGGTAAACCAACCGGTGGGGGAAAGGAGATGTGGCCGAAAAACGAAAGCCCAATTATACGCCGCCCGGACGCGCTGCGCCAAACTCCGCCAGCCTGACTGACTTCTAGACGCCCCCGCGATCGAGGATCGCACGGCGCTCACTTCTTGACCGGACGTCCGAGTTCCTCCTCAACACGAGACACCTTTCCACGAATCCGACCCGTGGCCCCTTTCCGGTAATCGACCTGGATCGAGCACTCGATGCGGTCGCAGTCTTCTTTCATTCTCTCGAAGCACTGGCGGACAACGCCGAAGACTTCGTCGAACTCGCCCTCGATCACCGTGCCCATCGCGTGGCACTGGTAATCGAGTCCGCTCTCATCGATGATCTCCAGGCTCCGCGCCACATATTTGGCAACGCTTGCCCCTTTATCGAGGGGGTACATGCTGAATTCGAGCAAAACCATGGTAAATCCCTTCTTTTGTGGGGATGGGATGGCGGACGTGGTTATGGCCAGCGGGCTTTCCGAATTATATGGGCAATTTCCGATGAGAAAGGGGCCACCCATAAAGTTGAGGGCAGCAAACCATCACCCATCAGGGCAGGATGGCATTCGCATTGGCTGGATGGCGAGACGCGCC
>JAMOAF010000356.1 GCA_023621895.1 Planctomycetota bacterium | reverse complement strand
TGAGCCGCCTACCATGAGCGATGCCATCGAGAGCTGCCTCCTCGGTTCGGATGGCGAGACAGGGGTAAGCAGGCCAATTCACCCCGCCTCTCTACCCGCCGCGAACGCCCGCAGATTCACGTCCAAGTGCCGCGGCTTGATGCTGCCGCGGATTGCCTCCCGCCAGCTCTCGTCGGGCAGGCCCAACGCCGCGGCCATCGCGCCGAGCACGACGAGGTTCGCCGCCCGGCGGTTGCCCAATTGCTCCGCTATGTCCACGGCATCGAGGTAAATCAGCCGCGGAAAGGCCGATCGGAGGCGCGCTTCGGCATCCGCCGGGTAGCTCGCCTGCCCCGACGACACGGTGACCGGCACGATCATCTGGCTGGAGACGACCGCCAGGCCGTCCGGCGCCAGCAAGTCAGACTGCCGCAGGGCCTCGATCCGCTCCAGGGCGCCGAGGACGCGAGCGGTTCCCCGTGCCACCAGGGGGCTGAAGACCTCGGCGCCAAAGCGAATCTGGGCAACGACCGAACCGCCGCGCTGGGCCATGCCGTGGACCTCGTTCGTTTTCACGTCGAGCCCGGCTATCATCGCCGCACGGGCGACGATCTCGCTGGCCAGGAGAATCCCCTGCCCTCCCACGCCCGCCAGCACGACGCTCGTCGTTTCTTGACGCAATGACGGGCCCGCTTCCGCATTCGCCGGTTGGAGTTTCACGATGCCACCTCTTTCTCCACCTCGAACGCTCCCGCCGGGCAGACCTGGTTGCACAGACCGCACCCGGCACAAAGCAGCGGATTGACGCGGGGGATGCCGCCGCCGCACTCCAGGGCCGGACAACCGAGCTTCAGGCAGGCCCCGCACTCGCGGCACGCTGCCTCGTCGACGTGCAACGGAGATCCCAACGTCTGGCGAACGTCGAGCAAACACGGAGCACGGGAAACAACCAGCCAGGGTTCATCGGAAGCGATCGCCCTTTTCAGCACGCTCACCGTGTTCTTCAGGTCGTAGGGATCGATTGTCACCACGTTGTTGATTCCGCAGGCCCGCCCGACGTCCTCGATCGAGACCCGAGGCGACGGGTCGCCCATCAGCGTTCGGCCCGTGCCCGGGTGCGGCTGATGGCCGGTCATCGCCGTTGTGCGATTGTCGACAACGATGATCGTTGACGCCCCGCGGTTGTACGCAATGTCGAGCAGCCCCGTGATGCCGGAATGGAAGAACGTCGAATCCCCCAGGATCCCGACGACCCGGCGCGGCTCACCGGCCTTGTCCATGCCGTGGGCCATCGTCACCCCCGCTCCCATGCAGAGCAGCGTGTCCATGCGGCTAAGCGGAGGCAAGGCTCCGAGGCTGTAGCAGCCGATGTCGCCGGTGACGACCACGTTGCACTTGTTTAGCGCATGATAGATTCCGCGGTGGGGGCACCCGGCACAGAGCACCGGCGGACGGCCGGGCAGATCGCCGATCTCGGTGGTGCTCGCGGTCCGAGCCTCCGCCGGGATCGTCTTGCCGTCGAGCTTGGCGCGGCTGGCCAGCAGGACATCCGGCGAGAGCTCGCCGATTCGCGGCACGACGCTCTTGCCCTGGCAGGGAATCCCCAAGGCGAGAACGTGCTGTTCGAGGATGTCGTCCAATTCCTCGACGATCAGGATCTCGTCGACTGCCGCGGCGAATTCGCGGATCAATGCGTTGGGGAAGGGGTAGACCCAGCCGAGCTTGAGCACCGACGCTTCGGGAAACACCTCGCGGACGTACTGGTAGGCGATGCCGCTGGTGACGATCCCAAGCTTGCGTCCGCGGCGCTCGATGCGATTGGCCGACGACCTGTTGGCCGCCTCGGACAGCCTGGCGAGCCGCTCCTCCAGGCGAACACGCATTCCGCGGGCGAACTGCGGGACCGAAACAAACCGCGCCGGATTCTTTTCGAACCCCAGCGGGCGCTGCGACACCGCCCGGCTGGACAAAGTCACGAGACTCCGCGAATGGCTGACTCGGGTCGAGCTCCGCAAAATCACCGGCGTCTGAAATTCCTCGGAGATCTCCAGCCCCAGGACGACCATCTCCTTGGCTTCCCGGGAGTCGGACGGTTCGAGCATCGGGACCTTGCCGAAGCGGGCGAAATGGCGGGTGTCCTGCTCGTTTTGCGAGGAGTGCATGCCGGGATCGTCGGCCACCACGGCCACCAGCCCGCCCACCGTGCCCGTGTAGGCGAGCGTCATCAACGGGTCGGCGGCCACGTTCAGTCCGACGTGTTTCATCGTCACGATCGCCCGCGCCCCGCTGAGCGACGCGCCCGCGGCAACCTCGAAGGCGACCTTCTCGTTCGGCGACCACTCGCAATAGACGTCGCCTTTGAAACGGACGAGAGTTTCAAGAATCTCGGTCGAGGGCGTGCCGGGATAGCCCGTCGCCACCGCGACGCCCGCCTCGTAAGCCCCCCGGGCAATCGCCTCGTTTCCAGAAAGAAGTTCCTTCATCGGCAGCCGGCTCTCATGATCTGGCGGAACGGGGCCCGAGGCTTCCCTGAAGCGACGGCCCGGACCGCGTGCCTAAACACGTTATTCTACCCCTTCTCGCCGCCAAACTCCAGCGCTGCCAAGCTGCACCTGTCGACCTTCGGCGCGCAGACAATTCTTCTCAAATCGTCCCGATTGCTCCAGGAAAAAAGGCGCTATCGGTTGTTTTCAGGTTCATGATCTCACTGACCTGGGCGCTGGTGCCGCAGCGATTGCCCTGGGTCCGCGGGTCAAGGTGACGGAGGCTTTGTTGGCGGGCGCCGGTGATCGCCCGCGTGATCCGTGGCTCCGTCATTCCCTGCTCGTCCAGAAAGCGGTCGAATACCACCTTTGCGAAAGACCGAGTCTTGCCATCCGCTCGGTGGGTGGGTAGAGTGGGCACTGATGCGGCGGAATTCGGGCGTTGCGGACGTCCTTTTCCGAAGCGGCCAAGACGCGGTGGACCACGACTGAGTGTTGATCCTTTTCCGGGAAAGACCGACATGAGTTGGCAAGTCTACGTGCAGTTGAGTCTGATGATGCTCCTCCAGTTTGCCGTCTGGGGCGCGTGGTCGCCGGTGCTGGCCGCGCGGCTGCTGGGGCCGCTGAAAATGAGCGGCAAGCAGACCGGATGGATTTACGGTACGCTCTACATCGGATGCATCATCTCGCCGCTGATCGCCGGGCAGATTGCCGACCGCTGGGTGGCCACAGAGTATTTTCTGGCCGGGGCGCACCTGGCTGGCGGAATATTGCTCCTGGCCTCCGCCCGGCAGCGGCGATTTACCCTGCTATTTGCCATCATGCTCCTCTACGCCCTGGCCTTCGCTCCGACGCTGGCGTTGGTCAACTCCCTGATGTTCGCCCACCTGACCGATCCGGCCAACCAGTCCTTCGGGGTTCTCTTGTGGGGCACGGTCGGCTGGGCAGTCGCCGGCCTGGCACTCACGTTCTGGCGGCGGCTCAAAGGGAGCGGCGAGGGGGCGGACTGCCTGGTCTTGGCCGGAGCGCTGTCCTTGGCAATGGGGCTCTACTGCCTCACCCTGCCCCATACGCCCCCGCCCGGCCGCGCCGGAGATGTTCTGCCGTTTCTCAAGGCCGTGAGCCTGCTCAGCGACCCCAACTTCCTGATCTTCCTGATCGTCGCCTTTCTGCTGGCCACGCAACTTCAGTTCTTCTTCCTGGGCACCGCGCCGTACCTGTCGGAATTGGGCGTGCCGGGACGGTCCATCCCCGCCGTCATGACCATCGCCCAGGTTGCGCAACTGGTGGCCACGGTTCTGCTGGCTTTCTACACCTCCGACATCCGCGGCCGGATCGGCTTTGTCGGCATCTTCTCCATCGGCATCGCGATGTGGCTGGTCATGTACGCAGTCTACGCACTGGCGCCCCGCCGCGTCCTGGTGATCCTGTCACAGGCCCTGCATGGGCTGGCATACACGTTCTTCATCTGGGCGGGCTTCGTCTATGTGAACGAGGTCGCTCCACAGGACATCCGGGGCTCCGCCCAGGCCTTGTACACGGTCGTGCTTTTCGGCTTCGGCTTCTTCCTGGGCACGCAATTCACCGGGATCGTCATGGACAAGCTCAAGACGCCGGAAGGCGGCTTTCGCTGGCGGCAATTGTTCCTGGTTCCCTGCGCGATGACGATGATCTGCCTGGTCGTGCTCGCGGCGCTGTTCAGGGGGTGAGTTCGACTTCGCATGGCATGGCACGGCCCATCGAGTCTGGACCTTGGACCTTGAACTTTCCCGAATAACCAAATCCGGGCACACGCCACGCCCGCGGCAGAAAAGGGGGTCCTAAATGAGCTTGCGTGATTCCGGGAGGAATTCACGAGAGCGTGATAGCCGCGTGGGCTTGCCCCGCG
>JAMOAF010000073.1 GCA_023621895.1 Planctomycetota bacterium | reverse complement strand
GGGGTTGTCCTCAATCCGCGTCTTCATGACCGTCACTAGGTAGCTCCCCGGAACTGCTCCATCGCCGGATTCAAACGTAGTGAGCCGAAACTTGCCTGACGAGTCCGTAAGTCCGCCGGCACCGTTTCCCGGGGGTACTTTGGGCAAAAACATGATCGTTGCCCCTTCGATTGGCTGGCCCTTGTGAGTCACGGTACCGCTCACTCGTGCAGTCTCGGGCCGGTTCGATTTGGCCGGGCCGCTACAGCCGACAACTATTGTTGAACAAATAACAACGTGAAAAGCAAGTACTATTCGATACATGGCTGCTCCTGTTAATTGACAGTACTTTTTCGGCTCTACCCTTTCCCTAATCTGCGAAGTTGAGCTCGTGGGCGGAATATGCCCGTTGCAGGCTGTATTTTGCCAGCTATTTCTATTTTGTGCCTGGTTTCAGAGCGAATGGCGGGAAAAGCCAGACTTCCCGGGCAGGCTCTAAATCTGCACTATCTAGACAAATGCCCAGGTTTTCCACACGAATGAGTGCTCACGGGGTTCTTGCTCCTGCAATACCCACCGGAGCTTCAAAGCGACGGGCACGAGATTTTTGGCGGGGGTGCATGGTGTGTCAACCCCCCCCTCGCAGGGAAAAGTTTCTATAATCGACGATTTTGACGGGGCGAAATTCGACGCCATGCTCAATGAACAACAGGACACAGCACGATCACGGGTAGCCGAACTCTAGCCGGCGGTTCCCGAGCCACGGAATTGGCGGGCAGTCCTTGTCCAGTTGGGCCTCGCGCAGGACCGGATTGCAAGCCCGCCGCTCGAAGTGCACCAGAATCCGCCGCCGTGACTCGATCGCGATCGCCCCCGGTGTCTCCACGAACTTTCGATCGACTCGCTTGTGCTTGGCTTGGCCAAAGCCGTGGAGCGGCGTGGCCAACCAGCGGTAGCAACCTTGGGCGAGCAGCGTCAGGACCGTGTCCAAATCCACGTTCAAACGCATGTCGCTGGTCAGACAGTCCAAGTCATCCTCGTTGAAACGTCCGGGCCACCAGCCGTCAGGGGGCGGTCCGCCTGCGACGATCCCAAGGGCTTCAGAACGGGATTTCGTCGTCGCGGTGGTGACCGTGGGAAGCGGCGCCGTGACGGGCAGAATCAATGTCGATCGGTTCGTCGCCCTCAGGCCAGCCGTCCTCTTCAGCGATGAGCGCGGCGGCCCACTCCTCTTCAAGTCGCTCGATCTCTTCCCAAGAAGCGCGTGCCAGGCGGTCCTCCTCCTGCACCTCTTCCGCCAGGGCGCGGATGCGGGGATTCTCGTGATGCAAGAACTGCTCGAACGTTTTCCGCTGCTTGCGGCGTATTCTGCCGTCGTCGCACAGGCAGCGGCCGATATCGCTCACCGCCTGCCGGTAGGCCAACTCTTCGGACCCGAGCCGTGCACAATCGCGGCAGAGATGACGACGGTGGCCCTTGCCGGAGAATTTTTCATTCGGACGAGAGCGGCCGCAACTCCAGCAGTAATGGCCCCGACGCTTCGGTGTCTTTTTCTTCTTTTTGTTCGACATGGCAACGCTTGCCTCAAAGAACCTTGGTCTGGCCGGGGATCGGTTCCGGGTAGTGGCCGTTCGGGCCGGGCAGGACCGGCGGATCGGCGTTCCAGGCGTAGCTTGCCGGGGCGAGCACGAGGTCGGACTTGAAGGCTTCGTCCCAGGTGATTCTCTGGCCGCTGTGGGTGGCCATCCGCCCGAGAATCGCCAGCATCGTGCTGTGGGCCATTTCGCGCGAGTCGTTGATCGGTTTGCCGGCCCGGATCCCGTCGAACATCTCGCGGAAAGTGGTCAGCTCCGGATTGCCGTCCTCCCTGGGAGCGGTCCACTCCTCCGCGCCGGTGATTACGTAGTTGGTCCATCCGCCGGGGGTATGCAGGATTCCCTTCGTGCCCTCGACGAGCTTGCTCACGCCGTTGTAGGTGTTGGCCTGCTGCCGGGTGAAGGCGTAGAGCCGCGCCCCGCCGGCATACTCGTAGACCACGGCGTGATGGTCGAAGATGTCGCCCCATTTGGGATCGGTGCGAACCTGGCGGCCGCCGTATCCCCAGGCGTGCAAGGGGGGCTCCTCCTGCATGATCCAGTTGGTGAAGTCGGCCAGGTGCACGTGCTGCTCGACGATATGATCGCCCGACAGCCAGGTGAAGTAGTACCAGTTGCGCATCTGGAACTGCATTTCCGTCCAGTCCTCCTGGCGGCCGCGGTGCCAGAGCAGGCCGGTGTTGTAGGTCATCTCCATGGAGAGTATCCGGCCGATGGCTCCGTCGTGCACCCGGCGGACGGCCTGGCGGGCGGCCTCGGAATAGCGGGTTTCGAAGCCGCTGACGAAGCTGAGGTTCTTCTCCTTGGCCTTCTGGCCGGCGGCGAGGATCCGTCGCACGCCCGGCGAATCAACCGCCATTGGCTTTTCCAGAAACGTGTGGACTCCGGCCTCGACGCAGGCTTCGGCGTGCTTGGGGCGGAAATGCGGCGGTTCGGCGAGGAGAGCGACGTCCACCCCGCTCTCCAGCAGCCGCAGGTAGCCGTTGAAGTCGTCGAACAGGTGGTCGCTGTCGACGGCGACCTGATCGGGAAACATCTTCTTGAGCTGCGCGCAAGCCGTCTCCGCCCGGTCCTTGAAAGCGTCGGACACGCCGACGAGCTTGGCGCTTGGGTTGACGCTCAGCGCGCTGGCGACGGCTCCGGCGCCTCGGCCCCCGCAACCGATCAGCCCGATCCGCACCGCGTCGCTGCCGGCGGCATGGACGGAGCGCGGATGGACCAGCCCGCCGGTCGCCGCGGCTCCCGCCAGAATCGCGGAGCTGACGAGAAATTCCCTCCGCGAGGCCCCTGCCGCACCGGTTGATGTTTTCGGACGTTTCATGATTCAGTCCTCCTACAGGCCGTTTCATCGGATCGTTTGCGGTCCCCCCGCGCCGCGACGCGACGCTTCCAGACGCGCACCATCCTCGTCGCGCGGCGCGGCCCCGTCAAGAATGCGAAGCCCCGCCACGGACCGATGGCCGCGTGGGATTGCCCCGTGGCTGTGGCGTCATCCGGTCCGAGCCACGGAGCGACTCAGCTACCGGTCCTGACGGCCTGTTGCTGGACACGCTCCGGATTTCCTCGTATTTTGTATGGGACTTAAGCCCGCCGGGGATATGACGCTTCGCGCCTCGAGCGCCCCCGCTGCAATGTCCAATCCACTCGAAGGAGCAAATCGTGAGCAGTCCCCCCATCGCTCCGGAAAGCCGTTCGGCCGAGGACCTCGACCGGCTGTATCGCCAGCGCCTGCATCGCTTCGTGACGGCGATGCGCAACGAGAAGGCCGATCGTGTGCCGATCCGGCCGTTCCTTGCCGAATTTTGCGGCAAGCTGACCGGTTACGACGTGATGCAGGTGACCCACGATTTCGAGCAGGCATTCGCCGCTGTCCGCAAGACCGCTCGGCTGCTCGACGTCGATGCCCTGGTGGGCAACATGGTCTATGTCTGGACCGGCCTGGTTCAGGCGCTCGGGCTGAAGTACTACGGGATTCCGGGAATCAACTCGCGGCCGGATTGCGGGTTCCAGTACCTCGAACCGCCGGAAGACAAGGCCTGGATGCGGCCGGAGGAATACGACCACCTGATCGACGATCCGACCGGCTATCTCTACGAGGTCTGGCTGCCGCGGATCTCGAGCGAGATTGTCGCTCCGGGCGAGAAGTGCACCTACCGCAACCAGGTTGCACTGGTCAAGGGCAGCCTCGCCATGCTCAGCTACTTCCAAGGCTTCGGCCGGCAGGCGGAACTGATGCGCTCCGAGGCCGGAATGCCCGGCGCCTTGTGCGGAATCCTCAAGGCGCCGATGGACATCCTGGCCGACAAGCTCCGCGGCTACATGGGCCTGGTGACCGATCTGCGGGAGCGACCAGAAAAGGTCCTCGCCGCCTGCAAGGCGCTGGCGCCCCACATGCTTCACACGGCTCTTTCGGGCGCCGACCCGCAGAAACTCCTGCCGGTCGGATTCTGGATGCACCGCAGTTGTGTTCCTTTCATCAACCCGAAGCATTTTGAAGAGATTCACTGGCCGACCCTCAAGCCGATCATTGAGAACGTTTGGGCGGCCGGGCATCAGACGCTCTTTTATGCCGAAGGCAAATGGGGCCCGCATCTGGACGCATTCACCGAACTACCGGACCGCAGCATCGTCTACCACGTCGACCAGGACGATGTCTTCGAGGTCCACAGAAAGCTCGGCAAGAAGTTCTGCATCTCCGGCGGCGTGCCCAACACGATCCTCAGCCTTGGCAATCCGGAGCGGGTCCGCGAGCACTGCCGGCGGATCATCGACGAGGTGGCGGCCGA
>JAMOAF010000277.1 GCA_023621895.1 Planctomycetota bacterium | reverse complement strand
CCATCTCACCGCAAATGGAGATGTCTTTTTTCTTCTCGCCGGCTGTCGATGCCAGGGATGCAAGCACGTGCAGCACGGCGGGGTGAACGGGTTCGTAATAGGGCGCCAAGCTGCTGCTCGTTCGATCCGTAGCCAACAGATACTGAACGAGATCGTTCGTGCCGATACTGAAGAAATCAACCTCCCGGGCCAACCGCCCGATCATCACGGCGGCCGACGGGGTTTCAATCATTGCGCCGATTGGGATGCGGGGATCGAACGTCTGGCCTTCCGCTGCCAGCTTCGCCTTTTCGCTCTCGATGACCGTTTTGACTGCCCGTACGTCTCCCACGTCGCCCACCATGGGCAGGAGAATGGACACGGGGTGCGTCGCGCTGAGCCGGAGAATGGCTCGCGTTTGGGCGCGCAGTATTTCGCCATGCGCCAGCAAGAGCCGCGTGCCTCGCAACCCCAGCGACGGATTCGCTTCCGCTGACAGCGGGAAATAATGGAGCGGTTTGTCGCCGCCAATGTCCAAGAGCCGGATGACTACATGGCGTGGCTTCGAGTGTTCCGCCGTTGCCCGATAAATTCGATATTGCTCTTCCTCGGAGGGAAGATGGTCCTGGACAAGAAACACGAACTCCGTGCGATACAGGCCAACGCCATCGGCGCTGGCCGCTGCCGCCGCCGTGGCATCGGCGGTCTTGCCAATGTTCGCTGACAGTCTGATCCGCGTGCCGTCGCTGGTAACCGCCGGCAACTCCACCATCGCTTGCAGGGCGGTTTGATGGGCGCGAAGGTCGGATTCCAGCCGATCGTATTCCCGCAGGACGTGGGACGTGGGATTGATGAATACCCGTCCCGCCAATCCATCCACGACAAGCCGATCGCCCGTGTGGATTCGTTTCATGGCATCCGGAACGCGAATCAACAATGGGACGCCCAACTCTCGCGCTAGGATCGTGGCGTGCGCGGTTTGCCCCCCCTTCTCAACGACCACCCCGCGAATCGTCTCGCGATCCAGGCGCGCCGTTGCAGAAGGTAATAGCTCGCTCGTCACAAGCACGCTCCCCTGAGGGAAAACGGGGGCCTCCGATGGCTGATTCCTCGTCAGAACATCCAGCAGCCGGTTTCCGAGATCCTCCAAATCCGCCGCCCGTTCCCGCAGATAAGGATCCTCCAATTGCGCGAACGTGGAGATCAACTTCTCGATGGATTCCTCCACGGCTGCTTCCACATTGATATGCCGATCCAGGCAACCGGCGCGTATTTCCCTGCGCAATGAGGGGGCGCGCAAGAGAGCAATGTGCGCCTCGAAGATCCCGGCCGACTGGTCTCCCAGGGACTGCTGGACCTTGTTCTGCAACTCCATCAGCTGATCTTCAACGATCGCGATAGCGGCGTCCAGCTTGACCATTTCCGCTTCAACTTCGTCTGGGCTGATCACCCGGCGCGCAACGGTGATCCGGTTCGCGCAAGCACACAAGATAGCCGTCCCGCGAGCCAACCCGGAAGACCCCACTTCTCCCAATACCATCCCTGAATTCCGCGTTCTTTCGTTCATCTCCCGGCCTCTGGTGCTCGATGATTCTGGCGGCAGTCCCAATCCAAATGTTAGCAGCGGCAAGATCAAGGGGAAGGCGAGTGCAAAGAAAAGCAAAGCCGAGCTGGACCTCCCGAGCCGATTCAAACCCGTTTGCTTCCCCCAATCCCTCTCCCGCGTCTGCCTTCACCCCTTCCAACGTCCTTCTTTGCGCCTTTGCGTGAGCATCCCTTCGCCGTGTCCGCCTCAAGACGGCGCTGGCCCCGGCCGGCGTTTCGCGGTAATATGGGCGGGCATATCCCCACAGGGGCGAGAACGCCGCGGTCTCAAAACACGCGGATGACGAGCATACGCGAACAGCCGACTGAGACAAGGAGCCAGCGAATGCGACGGGAACCATCAACGATGCCGGACCGCACGGTTTCACGCATTTTCAAGTCGGGGCGATTCGTAGCACTGGCAATCGCCGCTGCCCTGCCGGCGGGCCTGGCCTTCGCCGAGACGCGGCTGCTCCAAAGCCCGGCCATGCGGGTCGATATCGATTCACAAACAGGTAAGTGGTCGCTCGTCGACAAGACCTCGGGCGTCAGATGGCCCTCCGAGGGCGCGGCTGGCGCGGGCGCGGCCGGCGGACTGGCGTCCGAGTTTGCCAAGACCGCCGCCTCGCCGCACCGCGTGCGTTTGGAAACGGCGGGCGGCGCGGCCGTGAACTTCGAACTGGTCGACGACGGCCGCGCGCTGGAAATTCGCTACGAGGGCGAAGCTGTCGGCGACGTCCGCGTGCTCGACGACGCGCTGGCCGTGACCGCGGCGGACGAGGGCTACGCCGTCGTCCCCTGCCGCGAAGGGCTGCTCATCCCGGCCGCAAGCGGCGTGGCCTTCTCGCAGACCTTCGGCGCCTCGGACTACGAGGGCTGCCACATGAACATGATCGGGATGATCAAACGGGGGTCGGCGATCGTGGCAACCTGGGACGACGCCTACGTGTTCGCCGAACTGAAGAGCACGCTCAAGGCCGGCAGCGACGGCTCGCAGCGGCTCTCGGCCGGCTTCAACCTCCGCCCGTCGGCGCGCGCGATCCGCCTCGCGCCGCTCGGCAACGGCGACTGGAACACGCTCGCCGCCGGCTATCGGCGGATCGCCGAAGCGAAAGGCCTGGCCGTCACCCTCCGCGAGAAGATCAAGCAGAATCCCCATGTGCAGCTCATGGTGGGCGCAGCCGATTTCAAGCTCTGGACGTGCCTCGCCCGGCGGATGAACGAGGAGAGCACCGCCGAGGAATCCGTCCGCGTCCGCTGGACCTTCGACGAAGCCGCGGCAATCGCCGAGCACCTCCACGGCGACCTCGGCATCGAGCGCTGCCTGTTCATGCTCGGCGGCTGGACGGCGGGCGGCTACGACTGCCGCCATCCCGACAACCTGCCCGCCAACCCCGAGTGCGGCGGCAACGACGCGCTGGCCAACGCGGTCCGGCGAATCCAGCGGCTCGGTTTCGTCGCCTCGCTGCACGACAACTACCAGGACATGTATCGAGACGCCGCGAGCTGGAACCCGGCCCTGATCGAGAAAAAGCCCGACGGCTCGCTGGTCACCGGCGGGCGGTGGCTGGGCGGCCGGGCGTACATGGTCTGCGCGCCGAAACAGGTCGAGCTGGCCATGCGCCCGCAGAACCTGCCCGAGATCCAGCGGCTGTTCGCTCCCTGGAGTTATTTCATCGACACGACCTACGCGGTTGGGCCGCGCGAGTGCTCCGACCCCGCCCACCGGATCGGGCGCAACGACGACATCGCCTGGAAGATCCGCCTCAGCGACGAAGCCCGCAAACTGTTCGGCATCTTCGGCAGCGAGTGTGGCCGCGAGTGGGCCCTGCCGCACAGCGACTTTTTCGAGGGGCTGGTGGGCGTGTCGGGCAAGTACTACCACAACCTCGACCCGGCAAAGCTCGGCGCGATGGTGATCCCGTTCTGGGAAATGGTCTATCACGACTGCCAGATTTGCTGGGGCAAATATGGCTATTCCGCCAACGAGGCCGCCGAGTTCGTCGCCCACCACGCGATCTGCGCCCGGCCGCTCTACTACCACTCCGTGCCGGACCATCTCTACTGGAAGGAGAAACCGGCCGAGGGCGCTGCGCCGTCGGGCGACCGGGCCAGCTACGCGCGGACCGACGGCGGCTGGGCCGAGGGCCTGCACCCGCTCGACGCCTTCGTGAAAAACACCCAGGAGTTGCTCGGACCGCTGTACGCGGCAACCGCCCACGACCGGCTTGGCCGGCTGGAGTTCCTCACGCCCGACCGCCGCGTCCGCCGCGCCCAGTATGGCGAAGGCGGCGCCGCAACCACGGTGGTCGTCAATTTCGGCGACGGCGACGCGGCGGTCACCAGCGCGCTGGGCGGCGAGGTGCTGCTGCCTCCCTTTGGACTGGTGATCGAAGGCCCGTGGTTTGCTGGCTTTTACGCCAAGAAGTGGGGTGGAAGGGAGTATCCCGGCGGGGCCCTGTTCACGCTCCAGGCGGTGGAGGGCGAAGACCTTCAGACGGCCGGCAAGCTGCGGATCTTCCACGGCTTCGGCGATCCGGAGATCGTGTGGAAAGGCGCCAGATACGAGGTCGCCCGGGAGATGGTGATCACACCGGGTGGGTAAACGGGGCTAGGTGCCCAAGTCTTCCAGCTTGACGCCTTTGCCGGCTTGCAGGCTCTGCCGCGCGCGTGCTACCCGCTGAAGGAAACGCGGATCATGGTCAAGCCGATAGTCGAACCAATCGTCTTCTGAGGCAAACCCCACGAGAAGGCCTGCGGGCTTGCCATGCTTGGTGATCACGATCTCCTCGTGTTCCGCCAT
>JAMOAF010001105.1 GCA_023621895.1 Planctomycetota bacterium | reverse complement strand
GGTGCGTGCCATGAACCAGACGGTGTATGAGAAAGGATTCGAGCAGGGAATCGAGAAAGGAATCGAGAAGGGGCGGCAGGAAGGACAGGTGGAACTGGTCGCATCGCTGATCGAAGAGCGGTTTGGCCCGATCCCGGAGGGGGTCAGGCAGGAACTGAAACGCCTGCCGCTGCAAGATTTGCGCCGCTTGGCGCTGAGGATTGGAACCGCCGCCTCGCTGGCTGATCTTGGTCTGGCGGCCTCATGAGCCTGTTGAGGGCGACGCCATGCGATGGAAAGTAGATTCACTCCTAGCGGCCTCGGCGATGCTGCTCGTCGTTGGCCTGAGGGCCGCGGCAGCTCAACAGGTGACAGTAGCGACGCCGCAGACCACGGTGAGCGATAGCTTTTTTGAGCACATGGGCTCGAGTTGGGGGTTGCGTGGCAAGAATTGGTTTTTCCAGTTCGGCCCGCCGGGCAACCCCAACGGAGCCGCCCCCCCCTTCGGCGGTTTTGATCCTTCAGCAGGGGCAAATTTCGGGGTCGGTTTTGGCGGCGCGGGGTTCAATGGCGGACTGCTGGGCAACTTCTCCCAAGGTTCCCGCCGCACGTTCACGAGCACCACGCCAATGGTGACCGTGCAAAACGGCGTGCCCGGCTATGTGGCGGATGCGTCAGTCAGCCCGTTTGTCATGGGCTATGTCCCCATTGTTGGCGGGTTTCCGACGCTCGGTGCGTTTCAGCCCGCGATGCCGCAGCCAAGTGTGGTGACCGGTCACCCCGCAGTCGTGGAGGCGCTTCAGCGGGTGCCCGACAACACGCCGATTGCCCCGAAACCTGACGTTGTCGGAGCCAATGTGCCAGACGCGCCGATTGGGGGTCCGCCGGGGCCTGACGGAGGTAGCGCGGCCGGGTCGGGCCGGTCTGCCCACTTGCCCGACGATCCGTTTTTCGGCCGCGCGGCCGCCTCGGCGGCCAGTTCCGCGGCCCAACCGGCGATGAGCGTCGCCGCTGCCCAGCGGTTGCGTGAGCAGGAGGCCGCCGATGGCGACAGCCAAGCGCGGCAATTCATCGAGCGTGGACGTCAAGCCGAAAGGGATGGTAAGCCCCGGCTCGCCCGAACCTACTACCAGATGGCGGTGCGGCGGGCTTCGGGCGTCCTCCGCGACGAGGCAATTGCCCATCTGTCGGCGCTGCCTCCCACCAGCGATACGGCCAAGTGAGTCCGGCCAGCTAGCTCCAACAATAGGGCGTCGCCTGAGTGTCCGCGGGATAGCCCAGAAGAGGGGGTCTTCGGGCAGAACAGACTGGTTTCGCGGAAAGTCCGGCGGCCATCACGGCAAATCGGCGACACTCTGGCAAAAGGCCTTTTGACTGTCGCCCTCGGTCGTCTATGATTCCATTTTGACGAAACGAAAAGCTGTCGTCATTCGTCGCGATAGCGTCCGCCAGACGTGGACAAGCCGGGGGCTCTGCCCGGGTCACGTGCGTTTTGTTGATTTGGGCGCAAACCTGTCTGGGCCGCCCAAACAGAGTGCCAACGACTGCGAAACAATGAACTCAAAAACAGACAATGTCCCCAAAGGGGTCTTGCCCGAGGGCATGCTCAAGCATCTGTCCGAGGACACCGATCCGGTCGAAACCGAAGAGTGGCTCCAGTCGCTCGAATACGTGGTTCGCAGCGCCGGCCCACAGCGGGCCGGCTTTCTGCTCGAGCGGCTCAAACGCGAGGCGTTCAACCTCGGTGTGCGGTTCGTCTCCAGCGCCACGACCCCCTACTTAAACACGATCACTCCAGAAAACGAGCCGGAGTATCCCGGCGACCGGGAGCTCGAACGCCGGATCAAGAGCCTGATCCGCTGGAACGCGATGGCGATGGTTGTCCGGGCGAACCGGGAAAGCCCCGGAATTGGCGGCCATATTTCATCCTATGCCTCGGCTGCTACGCTCTACGAGGTGGCCTTCAACCATTTTTTTCACGGCAAACAGGGCAAGCTGCCGCCCGACCAGGTCTTCTTCCAGGGCCACGTCACTCCGGGGCTCTACGCCCGGGCGTTCCTCGAAGGCCGCGTGACTGAGAAACAATTGGCAAACTTCCGCCGCGAGTTGGCGCCGGGCGGAGGTCTCTCGTCCTATCCCCATCCCTGGCTGATGCCGGATTTCTGGGAGTTTCCCACGGTCTCCATGGGGCTCGGCCCCTTGATGGCGATCTACCAGGCCCGGTTCAACCATTACCTGGCCGACCGGGGCATCAAGCCCGACGCCGCTGAAAGCCGCGTCTGGGCGTTCCTCGGCGACGGCGAATGCGACGAGCCGGAGACGCTCGGAGCGATCACCCTGGCGGCTCGCGAGCGACTCGAGAACCTGATCTTTGTGATCAACTGCAATCTCCAGCGGCTCGACGGGCCGGTCCGCGGCAACGGCAAGATCATCCAGGAACTCGAAGGGGCATTCCGGGGCGCCGGATGGAACGTGATCAAGGTGGTCTGGGGATCCGACTGGGACCCCTTGCTGGCCAAGGACACCGATGGTGTCCTCGTCCGCCGCATGGATGAAATCGTCGACGGACAGTACCAGAAGTACTCGGTCATGCCTGGCAGTTATATCCGCGAACACTTTTTCGGCGTCGACGAGCGCCTCCAAGCGCTCGTCGCCGAGTTGACCGATGAGCAGCTTTGGCGTCTGAAGCGTGGCGGCCACGATCCGGTCAAGGTCTATGCCGCATACAAAGCGGCCTGCGAGCACAAGGGCGCCCCAACGGTGATTCTGGCCAAGACGGTCAAGGGCTACGGTCTGGGCGAGGCCGGCGAGGGCCGAAACATCACGCACCAGCAGAAGAAGCTCAACGAGGACGAACTACGGGATTTCCGCGCCCGATTCGACATCCCGATCTCCGACGAGGAGGTGGCCAAGGCGCCCTTCTACCGACCGCCGGATGACAGCCCCGAGATCAAGTATCTCCAAAAGCGGCGGGAAGAGCTCGGCGGCCACGTGCCCAGCCGCCGCAAATCGCTGGTCAAGGTGAAGCCGCCCAAGTGGGACGAGTTCGCCGAGTTCTTCAGCGGCAGCGAGGGCCGGGAAGTCTCCTCCACGATGGCTTTCGTGCGGTTGCTCAACCGCCTGATGCGCGACAAGTCGCTCGGCCGGTTCATCGTGCCGATCGTGCCCGACGAGGCGCGGACCTTCGGCATGGAGGCGATGTTCCGCCAGTTCGGCATCTACGCCCACAGCGGCCAGCTCTACGAACCGGTGGATTCCGATACCGTGCTCTATTACTACGAAGCCAAGAACGGCCAGATTCTCGAGGAAGGGATCACCGAGGCCGGATCGATGGCCTCGTTCATCGCCGCGGCCACCGCTCACTCGAGCCACGGCATTAATATGATCCCGTTCTTCATCTACTACTCGATGTTCGGCATGCAGAGAATCGGCGACCTGATCTGGGCCGCCGGCGACATGCGCTGCCGCGGATTCCTCCTCGGCGGTACGGCCGGGCGGACGACGCTCGCCGGCGAAGGGCTCCAGCACCAGGACGGCAACAGCCACCTCTACGCGCTCGCCTACCCAACCTTGCAGGCCTACGACCCCTGCTACGCCTACGAAATGGCGGCGATTGTGCTCGACGGCATCCGGCGGATGTTCTTCATCGAAGAAGACATCTTCTATTACATCACCTTGATGAACGAAAACTACCAAATGCCGCCGCTGCCGATGCACCTGGACGCTTCCGGCAAGAATGTCTCCGACGCCATCTGCCGCGGTATCTACCGGCTGGCCGTGCGGGACCTGGGGCCGAAGAAGCCCAGAGTCCAGCTCTTCGGCTCCGGAGCGATCCTCCGCGAAACGCTCCGCGCCCAGGACATCCTCGAACAGCAGTTCGGCGTTTCGAGCACCGTATACAGCGTCACAAGCTACAAGGCCCTCTATGATGAAGGCAACGAGTGCGAGCGGTTCAATCGGCTTCATCCGGGCGCGGAACGGCAACCGTTCGTCTGCCAGGCGGTCGATCGCCAGGGCGGGCCGATCATCGCCGCCAGCGACTATGTCAAAGCCGTTCCGCTCTCGATCGCCCGCTGGCTTCCCTGCCCCTATACGGTCCTGGGAACCGACGGTTTCGGGCGGAGCGAAGCCCGCAAGGAACTGCGGCGATTTTTCGAGGTCGACGCCGAGAACATCGCCCTGGCCGCCTTGACCGAGTTGTCCGTCCAGGGCAGTTATCCAAAGAGCCAAATCCCCCCAGCAATCCAGAAGCTGGGCCTCGATCCAGGAAAGCCAAATCAATTGCGAACCTAAATGAGCTTGCGTGATTCGTGGAAAAAGCGGCTGTTATTCAGATAGCCGCGTGGGCTTGCCCCGCGTTTCGTTACGTACGGGTTGTGCCGCAGCGCTGGCGCG
>JAMOAF010001093.1 GCA_023621895.1 Planctomycetota bacterium | reverse complement strand
GCGCGGATCGGCCGGAGCAAGTTCCACCCGGTCAAGGACACGGCCGCTTATATGAGCACTGTCTTGCGGATGGTTCTCTATTTCCGGCCCCTGAAGGTTTTTCTGCCGCTGTCAGCCCTGGTGATTGCCCTCGGCGTCTTGATGAGCATCGCGAGCTTTGCCGTCACCGGCAGCATGCAAGAATCGAACATCGTGGTTCTTACGGCCGGCTTCATGACATGCATGTTGGGGCTGTTGGCCGAAGTGATCGTCGCGCACCACCGCCGGTAGGGTGGTGCAGAGCGGGCCAAACCGAGACGGTTCAGCGACCGCCGACGTTCACTTGCACGAACAACTCAACACAACGAAAACGCCAGCGCCGCCCCGCCGAGCGCCAACCACACGGTCCACCGGCGGGCGGAATGCCCATCCCGCGGAATGAATGGCAATGCCAAGGGCCAGCTTCTCGCAATCCGACGCGCTCGCTCGCGATCTTCTCGCAATCCGACGCGCTCGCTCGCGATCCGCGCTTGCGCGAGCGATATCTCGACGGCCTGGCCGACGGCATTGCCAGGCTGCTCGGGGCGATCGACCGCAATCCGTTCCGGCCGACCTACGGCTGCCTCGATCGGCAATTCTGGCACTATCGCACGGCCTGTTTCCCCTCGGAGATGTACCAGGAGGGCGTGCTGCCGCTGGCGATGGTCTATGCCCGCGAGTTACCGGGCAATCGCTGGCGGGATTGCCCCCGGGTGCGCGAATTGGCTCTGGCCGGGCTGCGATTCGCCGCCCGCTCGTGCCATCGCGACGGCTCCTGCGACGATTACTACCCCTTCGAACGGGCATTGGGCGCCGCCGTCTTCTCACTGCAAGCGGCCGCCAAGGCCTACACGCTCCTGGCGATCGACGATCCGGAGCTGCTGGAATGGTTCCACCGCCGCGCCGGCTGGCTGATCCGCCACGAGGAATCGGGCAACCTCGCCAACCACCATGCCCTGGCGGCCTTGGGGCTCTGGCGGGTAGCCGAAATCACCGGCAGCCAGGCTTACCGGCAAGCCGCCGAGGAGCGGATCGGCAGGGTCCTCGCTTGGCAGGACGACGAAGGCTGGTTCGAGGAATACGGCGGGGCCGATCCGGGCTACCAGACGGTCACGCTCGACTGTTTGGCAAAGTTGCGGCGGGCGACCGGCAACGAGCGGCTGGATGAGCCGATCCGCCGCGGCGTCCGCTTCGCTCGGCACTTTCTCCATCCCGACGGCAGTTTTGCCGGCGAGTATGGCAGCCGAGGCACCTCCCATTTCTATCCTCACGGGATGGAACTGCTTGCCGCAGGCTCGGCCGAGGCGGCCGATTTGGCCGACGGCTTCTTAAACGCGCTGGCCCGAGGCAGGCACGCTTACTTTAGCGACGACCGGCTGTTTGCCCATCGCCTGGGCAACCGGATCGAGGCCTATCTCGACTGGTCGCCGGTCCGGCCAAAGCCGGCCGGAGACGAACGTCCGATCTTCGCTCACTTCGCCAATGCGGGCCTGGTCGTGTCGCGCCGCGGCGACCGGCAGACGGTGGTCAGCACGGCGCGAAACGGCATCTTCAAACACTTCGAGCCGCGGATGCCCTGCGTGACCGACGCCGGCCTGGTCGTGGAAACGGACGACGGCGCCGTAGCGGTCTCCCAGTCGCACGACCGCCGGCGAGCAGCTCAAGTCTCGTTGGAAGACGCCGGGCGGGTGCGAATCGCCGTTTCCGGGATGCTCGACGCGGCGCCCGCGGAGACCGCCACACCGCTGAAGCAATCCATCCTCCACGCGGGCATGTGGCTGGTGGGCCGATGGTTTCGGACGACCGTTCGCCGGCTCCTCCAGCGGCGGCTAATCACCGGCCGCCGGCCGCTTCCCATCCGGCTCGACCGGACGATCGAGATTCTGGAGGGCTCGCCGTCGCTCCGCGTGACCGACGCGGTTGAGTTGACGAGCCCCGTCATCAGCATCCGGCGGATGGCGTTCGGCACGGACCACCAGGCGGCCTACGTGGCGGCCTGCGGAGTCTACCAGGACTCGGTGCTCCAGCCGTGGACCGAACTGGCTGAGCAGGTGGAGACGCTGAACCGCGACCGCCGGGTGGTCATTGTGCGTGAGCTCTAGAGCCGGCCGCGCGGCCGCCGGGGGCAGGATCATTTCAGCTCGGCCAGTGCCGCGAGCACCTGCTGGTCGTGCCCCTCCACCTTGACGCTCTTCCACACTTTGCGAACCACGCCGCCGGCGTCGATCAGGAACGTCGATCGCTGGACGCCCATCGAGGTCTTGCCAAACCGGGTTTTTTCCCGCCAGGCGCCGAACTTCTCGGCCACCTTGTGCTCGGTGTCGGCCAGCAGCGGGAAATTAAGCTGGAACTTGTCGCGGAACTTCACGTGGCTCTCGACCGGGTCGGTGCTGACCCCCAGGACCGCAGCTCCGTGCTCGGCAATCTTCGACTTCTGATCGCGGAACGCGCAGGCCTCGGCCGTGCAGCCCGGCGTGTCGTCGCGGGGATAGAAGTAGAGCACGACCGGCTTTCCGCGCAGGCTGCTGAGCTTGATTTTCTTGCCGTCGTCGGCCGGGAGCGTGAAGTCGGGGGCTTTCTTGCCGGGTTCGATCCAGTCGGCCATGATTCGGTGTCTCCGTGGAGGAAAAAGACAACCATTCCCAACGCCGCGCGGGCCCAAGGGGCACGGCCTCGGGGAACGATTGCGAAAAAGGTGGCGCGGCGGACGCCCGCCCGCTCGGCGCCTCAGAGGGAACGGAAGAATTGTAGGCAGCCGGGCAAGCGGCGGCCCGCTCGCGCCGCTTCTCCACTGGCATTTCATCGTCGTTCTCAAGCCCAGGTCTGGGGACCGCGCCCGGCAGCCGGCGGCACGAACACCCGAGCGGAACGGATGGCTTTGCCGCGAAAAAAGTCACCAGCCGCCACTCCTTCTCGCTTCGACCAGCGCGCGCTACAATGCCCCTATGCGCGTCATCTCGGTCCAATCCGGCAGCAACGGCAACTGTATCTACGTCGAGTCCGGCGGGGTGCGACTCCTTGTTGATGCGGGCGTCAGCGGCGCGCAGGCCGAGTCGCGGCTGGCCGGGCACGGGTTGAACATCCGCGATATCAACGCCGTATTGATCTCCCATGATCACTCGGACCACAGCAGTTCGCTGGGCGTTTTCCAGCGGAAGTTCGGTTTGCCGGTCTACGTGACTCCCCGGACGCTGCTGCAAGCCGGCCGCCGCAAGGCCCTCGGTAAGCTGGACATGATCGAACATTTTGCCGCGGGGGCGCCGCTGAGGTTCGGCCACGTCACGGTGGAGACGATTCCGACGCCGCACGACGGGGTCGACGGCGTCGCGTTCGTTGTTGACGACGGCCAGCGGCGCCTGGGCATCCTCACCGACCTGGGGCACGTGTTCCGCGGCCTGGGATCGCTGATCGAGTCGCTCGACGCGCTGATCCTGGAGAGCAACTACGAACCGCGGATGCTTGCCTGCGGCGGGTATCCACCCCATCTGAAGCGGCGGATTCGCGGTCCCGGCGGCCATCTCTCCAACCAGGAGGCCGCCTGGCTGGTGGCCGAGGCCGCGTCCGCTCGACTCCGCTGGCTGTGCCTGGCCCACCTCTCGGAAGAAAACAACACCCCGCAGCAGGCCCAGCGGGTCCACCGGGAAATCCTCGGCGACCGGCTGCCGCTCTACCTGGCCAGCCGCTACGAGGCATCCCCGATTTTCGACGTGTGAAAGGAATCACCCATGGAACAGTACGATCTCGACGTTTGGCACATGCAGCGGGCCTTGGAACTGGCCATCCAGGGGCAAGGCCACGTCGAGCCCAATCCGATGGTTGGGTGCGTGATTGTCCAGGGCGCCGAGATCATCGGCGAAGGTTGGCACCGCTGGTTTGGCGGACCCCACGCGGAGGTCGAGGCACTCAAACTGGCCGGCCGCCGGGCGGAGGGCGCCGCGATGTACGTGACCTTGGAGCCCTGCTGCCACCAGGGGAAGACCCCCCCCTGCACCGCGGCGATCGTCGAAGCTGGCATCGCCCGGGTGGTGATCGCGCACCCGGATCCGTTCCCCAAGGTCGACGGCGGGGGAATCGCCGAGCTCCAGCGCGCCGGGATCAAAGTCAAGGTGGGTCTGCTCGAAGCCGAGGCGCGCCAATTGAACGCGCCCTACCTGACCCTCCGCCAGAAGGGCCGCCCCTGGATTATCGCCAAGTGGGCCATGACGCTCGACGGCAAGACGGCGACAAGGACCGGGTTCAGCCGCTGGATCTCCAACGAGCAATCGCGCAAGGTGGTGCACGCGCTGCGAGGGCGGGTCGACGCGATCATGATCGGCCGGCAGACCGCGCGGCTCGACAATCCGCTGCTGACGGCCCGGCCGCCCGGCCCGCGGACAGCGCTCCGCGTGGTCGTCGACACGCGGGCGTCGCTGGCCAGCGACAGCCAACTGGTTCGCACCGCCCGCGAAGTGCCGGTGATCGTCGCCGTCGGCGAGGAGTCGCCCAAGGCGGAGCGCCGCCGGCTGGAGAAGTCGGGCTGCGAGGTGCTGGTCTGCGGCGGCGAGACCCGCGCCCAGCGGCTCGATCAGTTGATCAGGGAGCTAGGCCGCCGCGAAATGACCAACGTCCTGCTCGAAGGCGGCGGCCAGTTGGCCGGTTGCCTGCTCGATGCCGGCCAGATCGACGAGGCCCACGTGTTCATCGCGCCGAAACTGATCGGCGGCACCGCGGCGCGGAGCCCGATCGGCGGGGAAGGAATCGACGAGATGCCTCAGGCGTTCGTCTTCGACAAACCCCACATCGAGCAACTCGGCTCCGACATCTACTTCCACGGCCGCGTGCGGCGCGACTGA
>JAMOAF010000076.1 GCA_023621895.1 Planctomycetota bacterium | reverse complement strand
GGAGTTGAACCCGCAACCCCAGCATTACGAATGCTGTGCTCTGCCGATTGAGCTACGCTGGCAAGTTGTTTTAATGCAAGGACTTACGACGATTTTCCGAAGACCGAAAACGACACGCGACACCCGCTGCGACGCCTGCTCGGTCCTATTGGGGTGGAGGGCGCCTGTCACTACCATACTACGAAAAACGGACAGGAATGACCATGGTACACAAGAAGCAGCCAAGCGGCAAGCCGTCCAAAGCCGTTCAAAAACTCCTAGACTCCCCCCTTACTCCCCCACGCCTGAGGGCCACGCCGGCGGTCGCTGGGCCAGGAAGACCCGAGGCGAGTTCCACAAATCCCGGCCGGGAACGGGCCGGATACGCTTGCTGAGCCTTCAGAATCGGAGGCTGCGGCCGGACCAGGGCAGCGTCGGCTGGCTTCCCAGACCCGGAAAAACCGCACTCGAGAGACTACCGAAAAGATCGATCGGAATCCGTTCCAACCGCAAGAGTCCATTCAGGCGTCTTGGGGGGTGAGGCGCCTTGACATCGCACCCTCCCGCCACAAGACTCACTCTGTCCGGTTGCCGCCGCACGGGGGCCCGCGTGCATCACACAAACCAAGCGGCCCCCCAAAAAGCGCAACCGCCAGGAGAATAGCCATGGCCAAAGGCCCGGACCCCGCTGAAACGGCAAGTACCAGACTGCCCGGCAGGAGCATGATCAGCAGAGCGCACCTTGGCAGTCTCTTAATCCGCCAAGCCAATCCGGGACGGTTGGCATCGGCGTGCTGCCTGGCGTTTTTCGCCTGGTTTGTCTCGGCGGCCAGTGGCGACGAAAAGCCTGAAGCAAAGGGTGTTTTCCTGGAGAATGGAGGCTTTGAGGTGATTCAGCGCCTTGCGGCGCCTGCAAAGGACCAGGTCGGAGCCTGGGTGCTCAAGAGCGACCTGCAAGCGCCCGCGAAGTGGACGCTGAACCCCGCCTATCCGGGCACGCTGGAGGTGGTCGAGGGAGGCGTTGCCGATGGCCGGCACTTCCTGCGCATCGCCGCCGGCGCCAAGAATGCCGCTCATCTGGCGCAGAGTTGTCGCGGTCTGCATCCCGGCGCGAAGCTGAAATTCACACTCTGCTACCGCGGCGGTCCGGTCGAGCTGAAGGCGTATGAATACGATGCCCAGAGCAAGTTCAAGGGCGAGCGGCAGTTCGCCGAAGGCCCGGCAACTCCAGTGCGCGGCGGCGCCTGGGGCACGCTCGAAGGCGTGTATGGAACTCCCGAAGGCGTCGCCCACGCGAGCTTCGTTGTGTCGGTGCCGGCCGGACGTGAAGCAGACCTGGACGACGTCCGCGCCGAGCCCTTCGCAAGGCGGTCGGATGCCGCCATCAATGTCCGCGAGTTCGGCGCCAGCGGCTCGGAGTTCGAGACCGAGGCCGAGACGACGGAGGGTTCCCCGCTCGTGGTGCTCAAGGAAATCGGCGATTTCCGGGTAGGGCAGCAGATGGCGGTGTCCAAGTGCAGCCCCACGGTGTGCGATCTGCGCATCTGGGAAAGCGACCGGGGCGGAAGGTCACCAGAAGCGGAGATCGAGGTCCGCGGTTACGACGGCAGCCTTGGCAACTGGACCGTATACATGCTGGACTTCGCCGGGGCCGACCCGCCCACGTTCCTCTGGAGCGACGACCTGGCCCTCACCTGGAAGGAAACCCCCTTGCCGGCCGCCGGCCAGTGGCACAGGCTCGGCGGCGGGGTCGAAGTGAAGCTCGGCGCGCGAGATTGGACGAAGCCGTGCGTGGTAACGTTCAGCGGCCGCGACCAACTGGTGAGCAGGATTCTGAAGATCGAGGGCAATACCGTGACGCTGGCGGACCCCGCGCCGGTCGGCGCCAAGGGCTGCACGGTGCAGCACAGCGACAGCGTCCCGCTGCAAGCCGCGTTCGACAGCGCCGTGGCCGAAGGCCGCAACGTGTACATCCCCTCTGGCCGCTACCGTTTGACCGATGGTCTCAACCTGAAACACGCCGACGGAATCACGGTGGAAGGCGAGAACGAGGAACGGACGATCCTCGACATCCGCAACGGCGTCGGCGCATGCATCACGGTAAGCGGCGGCACGTCGGTGACCATTCGGAATCTCCGGTTCCGCGGGTTCAGCGGCTTTGCCGAGCGAGAACTGATGCTGACCAGAAAAGTCCAGGGCTACAGAACGCCCATCGACACGATTTACGGCATGTATCTCAAGCCTTGCCGAGCCCTGCGGATTTCCAGTCCCGAGCGCCTCCTGGTCGAGAATTGCCATGCGACCGGGATGTCCGCCGAGTGCTTCTACTCCCAGAGCACAAGCCGCTGGGGCAACGATGACCCGCCCGGATACACCAAGTCGATCGTCTACCGCAACTGCACGGTCCGCGATTGCGCCTTCAGCGCTTTCAATAACAATGACATGGCCGAGAATACCGCCGTGCTCTACTGCCGAATTCAGGACGTGGGCGGGCAGTCCTGGGAGGGCGCGTCCCGGTTCGTCAAGTTCGTGGGCAACTGCCTCCGCAATACGGGCCCCGTCTGGATGGGCAGCATCTGTAGTCGCAGCGAAGTCTTCGACGTTCTCCCTTCCGGCCAGCACATCGTGGCCCACAACACGTTCGAGCAGGGATCGACCTTGTTCAACGTTGCCGTCTTCTCGCACGCCGGCTCCACCCCCGTCCTCATCCGGGACAATATTTTCGTCAACTACAATGCATCGGCGATCCATGCCAACGGGAACTCGTCCGGCGGAGCGTTTCTCCCCGCGGCCAACACCGTCATCAGTGGAAACGCGATCGATCTGACCTGCACCCGCGGCGACCCCAAAGCCCGTGCCGGGATCACCGTGTCCGCGGACGACACGATTGTCAGCGACAACCAGATTTACGTTCGCGGCGACGCCGATCCCCTCGTCACGGGCATTCTCCTTGCGGAACCGGCGCGCAACATCGTCGTGCACGACAACATGATCCGCGGCTGCGCGATCGGTTTGCGGGGAGAGAAGAAGACGGGGCACATTGGCGAGGTGATCGACGCGCGGACTTTCAAGTCGGTTGCGGCCAACGGGGCGATCCCCTGGCCGCGGCGCGGCACCCACCAGTATCGCGGCTGCCGGCTGGCCTGGCTGCCCGGCGACCGTGCGGCGCCTGGGCCGGAGATCGAGGCCTTCGATCCCGACAAGGGCGTGTTCCGACTGGTAGGGGAGGCTGGACTTGAGCCCAAGATGGAGTTCGCCGTCTATTCACCGCAGGGGTTCAACTGGAACGTGCATCACAACGTGATCAACAATTGCGACCGGCTCGTTGAGTTCGACGTGTTCGGCGGACCGACTGCGGTGTTCAGCGACAACCTCCTCGCGCGCGGCGAAGTCAAGCAGGTCAAGGTCGCCGTCTCGATCCGTGGCAGCGTCGGCGTCACGCGCAACCGTTTTGCGGGCTTTGACGGGCCAGACTCCGTCGCGTTGATGCTGCGGCTCGATCCGTTCGGGAAGGCGCCCCGCGTTGTCTGTCGCGACAACGTCTTCGAACAATGCACGCAACCGGTCGGCGAAGACGCGCCCGGCACGTGGGCCGCGGTGATCAAGGGAGGCAACATCTTCGACGGCCAGGCCGAAACACCCCTTGACGAGACTCCAGGACGCAACGGCGGCAATCCGCGCCAACCGGCCATCCGGTGAATCCGTATCTCATGCCCAAGCAGGAGCCTACCCATGCGCTGCACATTTCCGCTTGCCGTCGCGATGGTCGTTCTGGCGGGCGCGTCGGCCTTTGCCGAGGCCCCGAAGCGCAATTTCCTCTTCATTCTGGCCGACGATTTCGGCGCCCGCGACCTGAGCGTTGAGGGGAGCGCGTTCTACGAGACCCCGAACATCGACCGGATCGCCAGAACCGGCATGCGATTCACCCAGGGTTACGCCAACTGCCAGGTGTGCAGCCCGTCGCGAGCGAGCATCATGCTCGGCCAATGCCCGGCGCGGCATGGGATTACCGACTGGATCGGCGCGGCGGAAGACGCCGACTGGAAGCGGAACACCAGGCTGCTCCCCGCCCGATATAGGCGCAACCTGCCGCACGAAGACACGACGCTGGCCGAAGCGCTGCGTGCCGCCGGCTACCGCACGTTTTTTGCGGGCAAGTGGCACCTCGGCAGCGAGGGCTCGTGGCCCACGGACCACGGCTTTGAAATCAACGCCGGCGGCTGGGATGCCGGAAGTCCCAAGGGCGGGTACTTCGCGCCTTACGAGAACCCGAACCTCAAAGACGGGCCCGACGGCGAGTCGCTGCCGATCCGGCTCGGCCGGGAGACCGCCCGATTCATCGAAGAGCACAAGGGCGAACCCTTCCTGGCCTATCTCTCGTTCTACTCGGTCCATGGACCGATCCA
>JAMOAF010000641.1 GCA_023621895.1 Planctomycetota bacterium | reverse complement strand
GGTGAGGCGAGGAATACACGCCGCAACGATAACAACCACACAGAGAACGACCAAGCCGAACATGACTGTTCGGACCAGAGTTCTCCGGCATTTATCAGGTCTCTCAGCCATTTCGAGCCAGTTCCGCAGCATCTCAAACGGCAGCGGGTGGGCTGGCCGACGCCGGGATTCTCACGCGTTAGCCAGGCCCGAACAACCAATCATCCTATCGAAGCCACACGGTCGGGATTACCTTGTCACGTTCCATGTCAACGCGGCAGACCACGCGATCCGTGTCGCGAATCACGCGATGCTTTTTGCGTATCGCGATCTCGCTGCAAATGTAGTTGTCGCTGGTAAACGGAGCCGGATTGGTGCCTGCAATCTGCTGGCGGAGTTCGGCGGATCGCTTTTCCACGATCTCCTTCCCAAGTTTCCGCAATCGCCTCTTCTCCGCCTCGTCCACGTCTGTTGGCCTCTGTTATCACACGCCACCGAATATCTGGCCGCACGGGATGTCGCAAAGTGCGGTCAAGAGCGGTACTCGGGGATCGCCAGCCTAGGCCGCTCAGTTCAGTAAGGGGATTCTAGCCGAAGTTCGCAACTTGGGCGAGAACCCTCGCACATCGTAGGGACCGGGGGGAACGTCCCACGAAACTGCGGCCATGTTGGAAAACAGACCGAAAGAACTGGCGAATTTCTCGCAGTCGGTAGGGGGGTGGGGGGACGCATGGCGAGCCGTCGCCTTGACGACAAGATTTGACCCCTCCCCCCTCCCTACCGGCTACCCGTTCCTGTCGGGGTCGTTCGTGCCAGTGCCCAGAGACCGACCGGCACGTATCGAAATCATGGATCGGCACGCGGGACGGCACGCGGTAGCGTGCCTACGGTCGCTTGGCAAGTGCGGAGATTGCCAGCCGGATATGCTCGGGCAGGGAGGGCCAAGCAGCAACGACTTCGGCTAGCTCCGGGTCTGAATACTGGGCACTGGTACATGCTCCGGTACATGCCGTGGATACGCCCTCATTCGTGTTGCCGCCAAGAAACGGCACAAGCCCTTCTCTCGTAAGGGCTTGTGAACTACACCCCACTGGGCTCGAACCAGTAACCTTCGGTTCCGTAGACCGATGCTCTATCCAATTGAGCTAGGGGTGCGCACCTGCCACGCTGCCAACCGGCAAGACGCAAGGGCCCCGCCGAACAAGACAGCAATTGCGGCAATGCACGAACCGAATCATATCACAGATCGCCATCGCTCGGAAGGGGCTTGCGCAGCGGTTCTTGCACACCCGGCACACCCCCTGTACGACGGGTTAACCCAAAACCACGGGCGTCAATAACTGCGGCTCGTGAAATGGCAGGAGTCGTTACTCCTTTGCCCTGGCCCAGCCGAGTCGCCCCCGGGAGACGTTCGCCAAAACCAAGGTGCGGCACGCGCGGCCCGACGATCAAGCCCGGCGAGCGACTCAGCGCGGCACCGGAATGTCGCGCCGGCTGAACACGACGCCCGCCAGCACGTAGGCCGCCAGGCCCACGGAAAGCAAGGCGGAGTTGTGCCGCAGTGACATGGGGAGCATTTCCGGACCGGCGAGGATGATCGCTTGGGGATCGTATGCCGAGAGAAAACTGAGATATGCCAGCCAGGCGCCGGGCGGCCACAACGTGGCCACCATGTCGAGGATCAACGAAAGCACGAAGAAGCCGCTTGCCAGCCACATGGTCCGCCACCGGTCGCGATCGAAAGACGACAGCAGGGCCGTGATTCCCGAAAAACAGAATGTCATGAAGCAGAGGTTGACCGCGCCGGGCAGGAAGGCGGCGGCGCGGACCTCGCTCTCCAACTCCACCGTGGCAATCCCCAGGCAATTGCCCACCCAGAGCGACGCGGCCAACAGCGCCGCCCCGCCGGTAGTCACCGCGGCCACCGCAAACAGGATAGAGACGCGGCGGATCGGCAGCGTGAGGATCAGCTCGTACGTCCCCCGCGAAATCCCGCCGCTGACGGCTGCCGAACCCCGCCCCACGGCCCAGCCGAAGCAGACAAGGACCGACACCAGGTGGACGTAGAGAAAGCTGAGCCGGCCGAGCGGGGTCACGAGTTGTTCGAGCGGAACACCCAACAACTCGCGGACGAAGTCGGGCAAGAAACTGATCAGACCGGCAATCGCGCCGACTTTGAACAGACTCTGTAGCCAGACGAAAAACCATCCGAAAAGAACCAGCAGCAGGCAACTGGCAAGCAACTGCCCGCGGCAGTCCCGGATTGTCTTTCTCCAAATTGCCGAGTTGATCATCCCCTTCAGGATATGCTTTCTGGCGGCCGCACGCCATTGCGGCCGACCCCTACGCCGGGTGGAGGAACCTTAGTGGTGCGAGGGGGGGCCGGTCCGCATGTTCGAGGCAGGATTCGCCCGGCGTGGCGGCGCCGACCGGCCGGGCAGCACTCGGGCATTGCGGGGGCCGACGCCACTAGACAGGCGGCTCGGGGCGCGTAGATTAAAGGATTCGATTCACGAGAGCGCGGCCGCAACGGCGGCCGCCAGGCCTATTGATCGCGAGAAGGAAAGATGGCAGAGCGAGTCTACAATTTTGCGTCCGGTCCGGCGGTGCTCCCCTTGCCCGCCATGGAGGAAGCCCAGCGGGACCTGTTGGCATTGCCCGGCGTGGGCAGCTCCATTCTCGAGATCAGTCACCGCTCCAAGCCTTTTTTGGCGATCATCGAGGCAGCCGAAGCAAACCTCCGCCAGCTTCTCGGCATCCCGGGCAACTACAAAGTCCTTTTCCTCCAGGGCGGCGCCCGGCTTCAGTTCGCCATGTTGCCGATGAATTTTCTGCCGAAGGGCAGTTCGGCCGATTACGTGCTGGCGGGTACCTGGGGCAAGACGGCCAACACGGAAGCCTTGACCCAGGGGAAGACTCGGGTCGTCTGGGACGGCCAATCGTGCGCCTACCGCCGCATGCCGGCGCAGGAGGAGCTCGATCTGGACCCCGGCGCGGCCTACCTGCACATCACCTCGAACGAGACGATCCAGGGCATCCAGATTTCCTCCGAGCCCGACAGCGGCAACGTCCCCCTGTTCTGCGATTCCTCGTCCGACTTTCTCCACCGCAAGGTGCCCGTCGAGCGCTATGGCGTGCTCTACGCGTGCGCTCAGAAGAACGCCGGTCCGGCGGGCGTGACGATTGCGATCATCCGCGAGGACCTTTTCGACCGCGTCCCCGCCGGCTTGCCCTCGCTGCTGAACTACAAGGCGATCGCCGAGGCGGGATCCTTGCTGAATACTCCGCCGTGCTTCGCGGTCTACATGGTGAAACTGGTCACCGACTGGCTGCTGCGCGACATCGGCGGGCTCGACCGGATGCACGCGATCAACAAGGAGAAGGCCGCCCTGCTCTACGAGGCCGTCGACGGGTCCGGCGGCTTCTACAAGGGCCATGCCGAGCCCGGCCACCGCTCGTTGATGAACGTGACCTTCACACTCCCCAACGAGGACGCGGAGAAAGCCTTCCACGCGGGCGCCGCGAAGCTCGGGCTGAAGGAACTGAAGGGACACCGATCGGTCGGCGGCTGCCGGGCGTCGATCTACAACGCGATGCCGCGCGAAGGGGTCGTGTTGCTGCGCGACTACATGGTCGACTTCGCGAAGAAAAACGCTTAGCAGGCCCCCGGCGGCAACCGGGCGCGCCGGCGCTCGTTCAAGAGACATCGCTGCCGGGCCGAATCGCGGCGGTCAACCGTGGCCGTGGCCGTGGCCGCCGCCTTCCACCCGCGTGCTCGCGTCGCCGAAAAGATGCGTCAGCCGCTCGCGGAGCATGAGCCGCGCGCGGAGCAGGCGGACCTTGACGTTGCTGGGCGTGATTTTCAAGGCCTCGGCGGTTTCCGCGGTGGAAAGACCCTCCATGTCGCGGAGCACGAAGACCAGCCGGTACTTGTCGTCGAGATGACCGAGCGCTTCGTCGACCATCCGCCGAGTCTCGCGGCGCGAGGCGATCTCGTGGGGAGTCTCGCCCCACTGGGCGATGAACTTGGGATGGGGGATGTCGGCATAGCCCTCCTCCGAGTCGCTCTCGTTGTACGAGAGCGCCCACCGCGTGGACCGTTTGCGCAACAGGGCCAGCGCCTCGTTCGTTGCGATCCGCGTCAGCCAGGTGGCGAATCGCGCCTCCTGGCGGAATTCCTCGATGTGCTCGATGACGTTCAGAAAGGTCTGCTGGACGACCTCTTCGGCATCGTGCTGCCGCTTGACGATCCGCATCGCCAAGGTGAATATCCGCCTCTCGTACTTGCCCACCAGGGCCTCGAACGCCGTGTAATCGCCCGATCGGGCACGCTGGACGAGGGGCAGGTCGTCGTCGGCAGTTTTTGTCATCCGCTTTCCGTCCGCGTGTGCGCCTGGTTTAATGGTATTT
>JAMOAF010000827.1 GCA_023621895.1 Planctomycetota bacterium | reverse complement strand
TACACCGGCCGGCGGCGCGCCGAGGTCGCGCTATGGCGTGCCGACGCACGGATTTGCCCATATACTGGTTGTCATCATGCATCCAAAAAGGGGACTCCGCGCCGTGTTTCGTCTCGCTGGGCCGCAAACGACGATTCTTGTTGTTCTGTTCCTCTTTGCCGGGTTTTGGGCTAATGGCCTGGGCGGCGAATCGGCGCCGGCCAGAGTGGGCCTGCTGGTTGGCATCCAGAATTACGCCCATCTCGGCGCCGACGAGCAGCTTCAAGGATGCCGCAACGATCTGGTCCTGATGCGCGACCTGCTTACCCAGCGGTTCGGGTTTTCAGAGCGCGACGTCGTCGTTCTTGCCGACGAGGCCGCCACGGCCGAGAGGATCCGCGGCGAGTTGGCGAACCTGAGCCTGCGGGCGCGCGGCCTGGCGGACCAGGGCCGCACGCCCTACGCGGTCGTCTTCTTCAGTGGGCACGGATCGCAGATCGCGGACCAACCGCCAGGAGACGAAGACTGCGATGAAGAAGACGGGTTGGACGAAACCCTCGTGCCTTACGACGCCCAACGCCGCGGCGGCCCGGAGGATATTCGCGATGACGAACTGTATCGCTTCGCGCAGAACGTAACCGCCGACTCTCCCGCGCGCGTCTGGGTGGTGCTCGATTGTTGCCACTCGGGAACCGGCCTTCGCGGAGCGACGCGGATTCGGCAGCTTGATCGCCGCGCCGCGGCGATTCCGTCGGGCCCAGCCGCTCGGCTGATTCGCCCCAAATCTCTGCCCGACGGAGTGGTCCTGCTGACGGCGTGCCGGCCGTCCGAGGTGGAACCGGAATTTCGCGACGAAAACGGCGAAGCGTACGGCTTGCTGACACGGGCGATGGCGGAGGTGCTGCAAAGGTCGCCGGCGGTTTCAGGGATTTCCTACCGCGCGCTCCGCGATCGCGTCATCCAGTGCTATGGACGGCTCGGCGTCGTGCCCTGCCCAACGCCACAGCTCGAAGGGAGCCCGGAAGCGATTTCGAACGCCGTTCTGGGGGCGGACGCCACGTTGGATCGGACGGAGTACGTTCCGGTTGAAGCCGATCCGCTCGCCGCATCCATGGTCCGCCTCAAGGCGGGCATTCTCCATGGCGTCGCCGAAGGATCGCTCTTCGAACTGTTCCGCGAGCCGGGATCGGCCGACGCCGGTGCATCTGCTCAACGATCCGAAGCCTGGATCGAGATCGAGCGCGCCGGCGCGGTGACATCGAGCGGCCGCGTATTCGCCTGGGCCGATCCGAACCACCAGAAGAAGATCGAGATCGGCTTGGCCGCCGATTTTCAGAAAGGATTGGCCGTGGCGCGTTACTGCGGGGTCGGCCCGGACCGGCTGCGGGTGCGTGTCGCCGAGCCCGGCGAGTCCGGCGGCCAGGGGCGCGTCCTCGCGCCCGGCGATGCCCATGCGGAAGCGGCAATCCGCGATGCCCTCGACGAGGGCGGCGCGCCGGGGGCTCTCAGCGCGGCCTGGGTGGACGAAAATTCTCCTTGCGACCTGGTGCTTCTTCAGGAAAGCGGCAAGGCCTCGCTTCTTCCGGCAACCGGCACGATCGCAGGCGCCTCGGCGTTTCCCGGTTGGGGGCCCTTTGACATGCGGGCGCCATCGGCCGGTGACAGTCTGCGGCGGAGCCTGGAGCGGATCGCCCGAGCGCGGAGACTGATTCGAGTGGCGAACATGCCGGCAGCGTCCTCCGGCGCGCCGCTTCGGCTTGAGCTCCAATCCGTTGAAATCAACGATGCTTCGGAAGTCGTGAAGTCGGCGGCCTGGTCAACCGTCAGCGACGGAGTCCCGATTATCGAGTGCGGCGCGTTGTTCGCCTTCAAGGTGTCTTTTGGGAGGAGTGCCGGGCCGGCGGTCTACGCGACGCTGCTGGCGGTCGATCCGGACATGACGATTCATGCCGTCCTGCCCTATCAATCTGGAGTCGGCCTGGTCGAGCAACAGATGTTGCAGCCAGGCGATGTTCGCCTCAGCCTGCCTTACCGTTGCACCAGCCCGTTCGGTCCTCACACGGCCGTCTTGTTTGTAACCAGTGAACCGAATGATCTGCATCTTCTCGCCCAGCCGGGACTGCCCCGACTGCGATCCGCCGGTGCGGGTTCTGAATTAGAGGCTCTGCTCCTTGCGCCGCTATCGAGCCAAAGAGGGACCAGCCGCCGACCGCGGTTGATCGGCCTGGAGTCTCCCACCTGGTCGGCGCAGGTCTTGCGCTGGGAGGCAGTGCCCAAATCTCCCAAACGCCCGTAGGGTGGTGCAGAGCGGGCCAATCCATGACGGTTCGAATCGGCGTTTCTGTAAGCGGGAACCGGGCAAGTCCGCGCGGCCGATTCGGCAGCGCCGCCCCACCGCGATGCGGCGCACGGGTGGATTGAGGGTAGAGCGGGCCAATCCGAGTCGGTTCGAATCGGCGTTTCTGTAAGCGGGAATCGGGCAAGTCCGCGCGGCCAATTCGGCAGCGCCGCCCCACCGCGATGCGGCGCACGGGTTTGGTGGCGGGGCACGGTGGGCCGCCGCTGCCGCTGTGGCGATGCCCGCGTTGTCCCTGATTGTGCGCGTGGCGGCAATGCCAACCTTTGTGGAATGGCCCGCGTTGGACCACCCTACGCGCCGCCACGTCGACCGGGCCGATCAGCGCCAATCGCCGCTGAGGACAAAGGCTGCCCAGTGGAAGGGCAATCGCGTGGCCGTTTGTTCGTCGGGTTGCTTGCCGACCAGTGCCATTCCGCGCCGGTCCGGAGCCCGCAGCAGCGCGATCTGAGCCTGCCGGAGCGATTCCACCTTGGAGAGCCTTTTCCCCCAAAGGTTGGCATAGAAAGCTTCCATCAGCAGCCGGGTCGACTCGTCGTTGACTTTCCAGAGGCTCCCGACGACGGTTCGCGCGCCGGCCATCTGGAAGGCCCGCTGCAAACCCAACAGCCCTTCCCCGGCGGCTGCCTTTCCGAGGCCCGTTTCGCAGGCCGAAAGCACGGCCAGATCGACGCCGGCGAGGTCCATCGCGGCCACCTCCTCGGCCGTCAGCAATCCGTCGTCGACGCCGCCGCGAGCCAGCGAGTTCGCCCCCGCCAGCGCCAGGCCGCAAAGCAAACCGGGATAGAGCGCCGCCGGGCTGGCCTCGCCGGAGGGGCCGTTCTCGATCGAATCGAGTCCGCCCAGCGGACGAGACGTCACGGCCGCCCCCTCGGAGGCAAAAAACCCGTGGGTCGCCAGGTGGGCAAATCGGTGGCCCGTCACCTCGCGGCGGAAGTTGGCCTCGCTCGCCTGGTCGCGCCGCAGGATCGTCGTCCGGCCCTCGGCGAACGCCACCTCGAACGAATCGCGGATCGAGAGAATCTCGCCCCGCGAGCTCGGAAGCGGAGTGAACCGAAGTTCTTCTCCGCGGCGGAGTGCCAATGTATCCGGGTCAGGGCCGCCGGCCGGCGCCGCGAGCGAGTCATAATCGACATCGCCCACCAGCAGCAGGCCCGTCGCCCGGCGGGAATGAGTCGCCGCCTCGACCGGCAACAGATCGGGGAGAATCCGCGGCACGGGCACGACCGCCAACGCGTATTCTTCAAGCAAATAGCTTCCCGGACGCCCGCCAGGCAGGGCCGAAAAGGGCAATCGCCCCAGGCAGCCGTCGGGCGAAATCAGAACCGTATCGCCGGCGCGGAGATGGGCAGCCAGCGGCATCCACACCTTCGCTCGCAGCTCAGCCCCGGCCTCCGCGCCGCTGCCGGGCGCGCCGCACGTGCGCCGCCAGGCTTCGACGGCCTGGCCGATCGGGCCGGCGGGGCCCGGCTCCACGCGGACGATGCCACCTCCCTTGCGGAGAAGAAACGCCGCCAGCCGGCGCGCGGCGGCCGGTTCGATGCCCGTGCTGGCGTCTGCCGCGCCGCGGTGCTCATACTCCAGGAAATCGATCAGCACGGCGCCGTCCGGCAGACTCTCGCAAACGTCCCGCCAATCCGCCTGCTTGCCAGGCGTGTCCGACTCGCCGATCCGTTCGGCCAGCCGGCCTTCGAGACGTTCTTTCTCCAGGCAGAGTCCGGCGACCGCCGATTGCCACCGCGCCCGCTCCGACTCGTCCGGCGTGGAAAGCACGAGAGCGGCCAACTTTGCCGAATTCCGCTGCAACTGGCCGACAAGCGGCGCGAGGTCCTCACGGCCGAGCGACTCCCGCAGGCGGCGTTGCCGGGCAAAGACCGTGCCCTTCCACGCCAGCACGTAATCGTAGGCCGATTCCGCAAGCGCCGGCTCGCCGGCGGTCACCGACAGGTAACCGTCGAGCGTCCGCCGCAGCCGGCTTGCCATTGCCAGTTGCCGCCGTTCGGAGAGCACGGTGAACGTCTCATCGAGCAGCCTGCAAAAGATGTCGAGGGCGCGGCGGTA
>JAMOAF010000686.1 GCA_023621895.1 Planctomycetota bacterium | reverse complement strand
CGGCGGCGGGCCTCAAAGCTCCGAAAAGCCGGAACCGAAAGGCAAGGGAGAGGGAGATTCGTCGAATCCCAAGCAGGAGACGACGAGCCTCGATCGCCTGCTTGATCAAATCGCCGCGGAGACCGGTGAATCGCTGGATGGGATGCTCGCCGCGATCGTCGCCACGGACGACGATCCAGGGCAGGCAGCCCCACGGGACCAGGCTCGGCAAGCGAGCGCCCCTACGGCTGAACGACCGGCCGATTCCGGCATCCCCTTCGCGCCGGACTCTGCCGAAGGGAAAACGGAGCCGGCAGACTCGGATGGCCCGGCGACGGTCCCCGCCAAGGCGGATGTGGAGGCGGTTGCAGCCGTGAGGCGGTCGGAGCCGTAACATCGTCCACCGCCGGCGGAATGTCAAGCCGGCTCAATTTCTAGGGCAAGGCAACTATTTTTTCGTCGCGCCGCGGCAAGCGCCGCCGCCCGGTGCCTTCGTTGCCAAGCGCTTGTTTGAAAAGCACTTGCGCCGATTCTTGTGCCCCCGCCTCCCCCTGGGATTGCCTTTCTCGGTTCGTGAAATCCGCGGGATCGGCAGCCTTTTTGTGAGTCTTCCTGAAGGTCTGGGGAGACTATGTCGATTATTCCTTCTGCGCCGTATTTGCCGCTTGCGCGCAATTTTCCGGCGCATCCCCCCCAAGATGGCTAAGGCGACGAGGAATACCAGCCATGTTGAGAGCGACTGCACACAGCTCGGACGGCTCACTGTGGTCCTTGTGCCGATTCGGTCTGGCGGTTCTCGCCGGACTGTTCGCGATTCCTGCCGCGATTTCGGCGGACGACTACAATCGCGCTGCGACGGCGCCGGCAGCCCCGGCGGTCCACTATCGCGTGAATCCTGCCGCCGGGTCTGGCGTTGAGCAAAACAGGCAGATTCAACCGATTCCCGCCTACGGTCCCGCGGGAAACTACCCGAGCACCCGTCAGGTCACTTTTTCCCAACCGGTTCCCGTTCCGGGGCCGGCGTCTGCCGAGCCGGTGCTTCGCGCCTACGGTTGCACGCCCTCGCAGGGGGTCGTGCTCGATGCCGCCCTGAACGAGCAATTTCGCACCGACCCGAACGTCCGCATCTACCATGACCAGCGGTCCTCTCAAATCCTCGTGATGGCGCCCGAGTCAGTTCAGCAAAAGGTTGCCGCGCAGATACAAGCGGTTGTATCGGCCGCCTCCGGCGCCAAGGGACCGCTCGCGCAGCAGCCGGCGCCAGTTCCTCCCGCGGCCCCGGCCCCGGCCCCTGCGCCTGCTCCTGCGCCGGCCTTTGGTTCTGCCCCTGTTTCAGCCCCTGGCATTGTCCCCGCCGCGGCCGTTAGCCCTGCCGCTGCCCCGGCCGCTGGCTTTGCTGCTGCCGCAACCCCGGCCGCGGCCGCGCCTGCTCCCCTCGGCTCGGTCCAGCGGCGCGAGTACCAGTTGAAGCACCTGAATGCTGGCCAACTGGAATCGACGCTGCGGACGGCAATGGGCGAGCGGTGGTCCCAACTGCCGCACACGGCGGGAACGCCGCCGCTCTACCGCCTGGCGGTTTCTGGCGGAGTCCACCTGGTGATTGGGTTGGATGCGGTGGGAAATCGAGTGATGCTCGAGGGGCCGCCCGGCAAGGCTTATGAATCATGCGCCCGGCTGATCCAGTCGCTCGACGCGCCGAAGCCGACCGGCGAGCAGAGCCGCTGCCTGGTTTCCCTGACGTCGCTTTCCGCGGATGACGTGGAGGAGGCGGTCAAGGCAATCCGCGAGACCACCACGACGGCGGCGCCGGCGAGCATCCAGGGCGCCGTCCTCGCGCAGGCGCAGCCCGGCCAACCCGCTGAGGAGGAAGAGAAGTCCGAGGAAGGCCAGGTTACCGCAACCGTTCCCTTTTCGAGGGTTGAACAAGGCGCCGGACTGATCGGGCCCGTGCAGATCGAAATGCTCGAAGGGCTCGACGTGATCCTGATCCGCGGGCACAAGCGCGACGTGCAGCAGGTCGTGGAGATCATCCAGCAGATCGAAAAACTCAGCACCGAGACCGAGCCGTCGATCGTGGTTCACCAGCTCAGACACGTCAACTGCGAATCGCTGGCCACGTTGATCCAACAACTCTACCAGGAGGTCTTCTCGCCGCGGCAAGGCGCCGTGAGCATCACGGCGCTGGTCAAGCCGAACGCCCTGCTGCTGATCGGCCGCCCCGAGAGCGTCAACTCGGTGGTCAACCTGGTCAAGCAACTCGACCGCCCCGTGCCGCCGGAATCGCAGTTCAAGGTCTTCCGACTCCGCCACGCGCCGGCCGAAACGGTCCAGGAGACGATCGAGACATTCTTCGAGGAACGCGCAGGGCTGGGAACCCGGCTGCGGATCATCGCCGACTTCCGCTCCAATTCGCTGATCGTTCAAGCCGGCCCCCGCGACCTGCTGGAAGTCGAGAAAATGATTGCTGAAATCGACACGCGGAGCGTCGAGGCGGTCAACGACCTGCGGGTCTTCAAGCTGAGAAACTCGCTGGCCGAGGACCTCCAGCCGATCTTGCAGGAAGCGATCGTCGGGCGGCGCGCCGGGCAGGCCCAGCAGGCCCAGCAGCAGGCGGCGGAGCAGAAGTCGATCGCCCTGCGGTTCGTCACGGTCGATCCGGAAGGCCAGAAGCTGCTCAACTCCGGCATCCTCACCGACGTGCGGGTCACGGCCGATCCCAGGGCCAACGCCCTGCTGGTCTCGGGGCCGGCGGAAAGCATGCCGCTGATCGAGGCATTGATCAACCAACTCGACCAGTTGCCCTCCGTATCGGCCCAGCTCAAGGTCTTTACGATCGTCAACGGCGACGCCCAGGCTCTGCTCGACATGCTCGAGTCGCTGTTTGCACAAACGGCGACGGCCAGCCAGCCGCCGGTCCGCACCGGCGCCGGCGAAGGCGAGAGCTCGCTCGTTTCGCTCCGCTTCGCCGTCGACGTTCGCACCAACAGCATCCTGGCGTCCGGCTCGGCCGGCGACCTGGCCGTTGTCGAAGCGATCCTCTTGAGGCTCGACGAGAGCGAGGTCCGCGAACGGAAGAGCACCGTCTACAGGCTGAAAAACGCCCCCGCGCAGGATGTGGCCACCGCGATCAACAATTACCTCACGGGCGAAAGCCGGGCCAGATCGGTGGAAGCGGGCCTGTTCAGCACCTTTGAGATCTTCGAGCGCGAGGTCGTCGTGGTGGCCGAACCGGTCAGCAACAGCCTGATCGTCAGCGCGACGGCGAAGTACTACGATGAAATCGCCGAGCTCGTCGAACAACTCGATGAGCGGCCGCCGATGGTCATGATTCAGGTCTTGATCGCCGAGGTCACACTCAACAACACGGAAGAGTTCGGCATCGAACTCGGCCTCCAGGACTCGGTGCTCTTCGACCGCAGCCTGCTGGGCGACATCTCGACGCTCACCAAGACGTCGCAGTTGTCGACCGACGCCGGTATCACCACCGTCACCGAGCAGGTGATCAGCTCGGCAACCAACACGCCCGGCTTCCTCTTCAACGACGTGACCAGGTCGTTGGGCAACAGCGGGGCGTCGAATTCCGTGGGCCGGGCGGGCACGATCGGCACCCAGGGCCTCTCCAACTTCAACGTCGGCCGGCTCAACAGCCAGCTCGGCTTCGGCGGCCTCGTGCTCTCCGCGTCGAGCGAGTCGGTGAGCATGCTGCTCAGGGCCCTTAAGCAAGACCAGCGGATCAACGTCCTCAGCCGGCCGCAGGTGATGACTCTCGACAACCAGCCGTGTTTCATCCAGGTCGGTCAACGAGTCCCCCGCGTCTCCGGCACCGCGTCCAACACGTCCGGCGGGATCACCAACACGGTGACGATGGAGAACGTCGGCCTGATCCTCGGCGTCACCCCGCGGATCAGCCCCGACGGGCTGGTCGTGATGGAGCTCGATGCCGAGAAATCGGACGTCGGCGCGGAAGCCGACGGCATTCCGATCTCGATTTCCGAGGGGCAGACGATCCGCAGCCCGAAAATCAACACGACCACCGCGCAGACGACGATCAGCGCCCTCGACGGGCAGACCGTGGTCCTCGGCGGCCTGATCACCAGCAACAAGTCGCGGGTCAGCCGCCGCGTTCCCCTCCTCTCCGACATTCCCGTGCTCGGCCACCTCTTCCGCTTCGATGGATACACGAACCTGCGGAACGAGCTCTTGATCGTGATGACGCCGCGGATCGTGAAGAACGAGGACGATGCCGAAGCGATCAAACAGGCCGAAGCGGCGCGGATGAACTGGTGCCTGAACGACGTTCTGGCCCTGCACGCCGACGTCGCCTTCAAACCGCGAAGCGGCCAATGGTCCGACGAGGAGACGGACACCGTCTACCCCGACGGCAAGAAAGCGGAAGAGTCTCCGCTTGAGAACATGC
>JAMOAF010000984.1 GCA_023621895.1 Planctomycetota bacterium | reverse complement strand
CTCGGCCGGGGTTCAAGGTGGTCATGTACGACACCCTGGAAGACTTCTACCTTGCCGAGGCCCTGGAGTACATCAACGCCTGGCGGCAGTCGACGGACGACAACCCCGCGGGCATTTGCGGGCCGATCGGTCCCACCGAGCAGTTGCCCCTGGTCGCCAGGCTCGTGAATGAACTGGAGTTGGACATTCGCAAGGCCCATTACTGGGGCATGGACGAATGGGTCGACGACGAAGGCGTGCCGGTGCCCACGTCGCATCCGCTGAGCTTCGCCAAGGCCGACATGGACCTCTGCTTCAATCGGATCGACCGCAAGCTGCGGATGCCCCAGAGCCATCTGCACTTTCCGACCGGCGATCTCGGCGCCTATAGCAAGAGTTTCGACGAAATCCGCTGCGTGGTGATGCAGGGCGGCCAGGGCGAAGTGAAGCACTGGGCGTTCAACGATCCGCCGCGGCGCAAAGGCAAGTACAAGGACGCGCCGCCGGCGCCGGAGGAATATCGCAAGCTGAAGACCCGCGTCACCGACCTGCACCCGATGACGGTCATCCAGAACGCGCGAACCAGCGGCGGGGGGCAGGTGGCGCTGGTTCCCACCAGGGCGGCCACCGTCGGCCCCGTCGAAACCTGGAAGGCAGAAAAGGTCTCGATCTGGCAGGCGGGCTGCCACGACAACCCCTTCGGCATGCGATTGACCGCGCTGATGATCTCCCAGAAAGTCCCCGACAGCTCCGTGCCGATGTCGCTCCTGGCGGACCACCCCAACGTGCAGTTCAACTACTATCGCCACGGCCTCGGCGCTTGCGAGACCGAAATGCACTGAGCGACCATGCGCCGCCTGAATCCGATCTACCGGACTTCCCTCGGGCTGCTGACGGACCTCTATCAGCTCACGATGGCGGCTGGATACTGGAAGACCGGACGCGCCGATTGGGAGGCGGTGTTTCATCTCTCGTTCCGCGAGAATCCCTTCGGCGGCGGATTTGCCATCGCCTGCGGGCTGGCCGCCGCCGTCGATTTCCTCCAGGCGTTCTCCTTCGACGCCGAGGACCGGGCGTACCTGGCCGAACAGCGCGGCGCCGACGGCGCCGCGCTGTTCGATCCCCGGTTCCTCGACAACCTCGCCGGGCGGCGTTTCCGCTGCGACCTGGATGCCGTCGAGGAAGGCACGGTCGTCTTCGCCAATGAGCCCCTCGTCCGCGTCCGCGGGCCGATCCTGGAGTGCCAACTTGTCGAAACGGCCCTCCTCACGATGGTCAATTTCGAGACGCTGATCGCCACCAAGGCGGCGCGCGTGGTTTCAGCCGCCAGCGGCGATCCGGTGATCGAGTTCGGCCTCCGCCGCGCCCAGGGGATCGACGGCGGCCTGTCGGCAAGCCGCGCCGCATTCGTCGGCGGGTGCGCCGGCACGTCGAACACGCTCGCCGGTCGGCTGTTCGGCATCCCCGTCGGCGGCACCCACGCCCACAGTTGGATCATGTGCTTCCACGATGAACTGGAAGCGATGCGCGCCTACGCCGAGGCGCTTCCGAACAACTGCATCTTCCTGGTCGACACCTACGACACGCTCGCCGGCGTCCACAACGCCGTCAGGGTCGGGCGGCTGCTCCGCGAGCGGGGCCGCGAAATGATCGGCATCCGGCTCGATTCAGGGGACCTGGCCGCGCTCAGCGCCGCCGCGCGCCGGATTCTCGACGAGGCCGGCTTTCCCGAGGCGAAGATCGTCGCCTCCAACGATCTCGACGAATACCAGATCGCGGATTTGAAGGCCGCCGGGGCGAAGATCGATGTCTGGGGCGTTGGCACGCGGCTGGCGACTGCTTACGATCAGCCAGCCCTGGGCGGGGTCTACAAGCTGGCGGCCATCCGGCCGCCCGGCGGCGCGTGGCAAGACTGCATCAAGCTCTCGGACGACTCCGCCAAGACGACCACGCCCGGCATCCTCCAGGTCCGCCGCTACGAGGATCGCGGCCGTGCGCTCGGCGACTGCCTGTTCGACGAACGGGCGCCGGTGGCCGGCGCGCCCCTGGCCGTCGATCCCCGCGATGGCTCGCGCCATGCAATTCCCCCGCAGGCCGGCGGCCACGACCTCCTGGTGCCGGTGTTTCGCCGCGGCCGGGCCGTCTACGACCCGCCGCCGGCGGCGGCGGCCCGAGAGCGAGCGCGGCGGCAACTGGCGACCATCCCCGAGACGGTTCGCCGCCTGGCTTCGCCCGGCGTCTACCCCGTCTGGCTTGAGCGATCCGTTTACGAGAAGAAACTCGGGCAAATCGAGGCAACACGAGGAAACGCACCGTGACCCGAATTCGCGTTGGCGCGGCGGTCCTGAACCAGACGCCGCTCGACTGGAGGAACAACCGGGCGAACATCTTGGCCGCCATCCGCGAGGCCCGCGGGCGCGAGGTGCGGATTCTCTGCCTGCCGGAAATGGCGGTCTGCGGCTACGGCTGCGAAGACGCCTTCCATTCGCCCGGCCTGCCGCGGACGGCGCTGGAAATCCTCCGCGAGATCGTCGCCGAGACCCGCGGGATGATCGTCTCCGTCGGCGTCCCCCTGCTGCACCGCAGCGGGCTGTTCAATACGGCGTGCGTGGCGGCCGACGGGCGGATTCTCGGCTTCGTCGCCAAACGTTTCCTGGCGAGCGAAGGACTCCATTACGAACCCCGCTGGTTCAAACCCTGGCCGGTGGGCGTCTCCGACACGATCCGCTTCGCCGGCGAGGAGTATCCGATCGGCGATGTCGCGTTCGACTGCGGCGGCGTCAAGCTCGGCCTGGAGATCTGCGAGGACGCCTGGGTCGCCAAGCGGCCCGGCGGCGACATGGCCCTTTCCGGCGTCGACGTGATCCTCAACCCCAGCGCCAGCCACTTCGCCTTCGGAAAGTTCGAAATCCGCAAACGCCTGGTGACCGAAGGCTCGCGGGCTTTCGGCGTCAGCTATATCTCGACGAACCTCTTGGGCAACGAGGCCGGCCGGGCGATCTACGACGGCGGCGCGCTGGTGGCCTCCGCCGGGCGGCTGCTCGCCGCCGGCCCGCGGTTCTCCTACCAACCCATGCAGTTGACCACGGCGGTCATCGACGTCGACGCCACGCGAATGGCCCGTGCCCGAACCGGAAGCTATCAACCCCAGATTGCCGGCGAGGGCCGGCGGATCGCCTGCGATTTCTCCTTTCCCGAGATCGAACCGGAAACCTCGCAGCCAATCGCCGCCGCTTGGGAGAGCAGCCCGCGAATGAAAGAAGAGGAGTTCACCCGTGCGCTGACGCTCGGGCTGTTCGACTATCTGCGGAAAAGCGGTTCGCGGGGGTTTGTCGTCAGCCTCAGCGGCGGCGCCGACTCGTCAAGCGTGGCGTGCCTGGTGGCCCTGATGGTCGAAATGGCCGCCGCGGAACTCGGCCCCGACGAGTTCAACGCCCGCTTACGTCACATCCCAGCCCTGAAGGAAGCGGCCACGGACCGGGAGCGGGTCCACGCCCTGCTGAGCTGCGCCTACCAGGCTTCGCGGAACAGCAGCCCGGACACCCGCCGCTCGGCGGTCTCGCTGGCCGAGGCCCTGGGGGCGGAAATGGCCTGCTGGGAGATCGATGACCTGGTTGCCGATTACACGGCCAAAGTCGAGGGCTTTCTGGGGCGCAAATTGACGTGGGATCGCGACGATCTGGCGCTACAGAACATCCAGGCCCGCGTCCGCGGACCGGGCGTCTGGATGCTGGCCAACGTCAAGGGCGCCCTGCTGCTGGCCACGAGCAACCGATCGGAAGCGGCCGTGGGCTACGCCACGATGGACGGTGACACGTGCGGGGGCTTAAGCCCGATCGCCGGCATCGACAAGGCATTCCTGCGGCACTGGCTTCGCTGGCTGGAGACCGAGGGTCCGGCCGGCGTTCACCCCGTCCCGGCGCTGGCCGCCGTCAATTGTCTGGCCCCGACCGCCGAACTCCGGCCCCGGGAAGCGACGCAGACCGACGAGGCCGATCTGATGCCCTACGAGGTGCTCGACGCGATCGAACGAGCCGCGATCCGCGACAAGCAGACGCCGATCGACGCCTTCCGCCGCGCGCGAGCGCAATTCCGCCAGTTCGCCGACGAGCAGCTCCACCTCTGGGTCGCGCGGTTCTTCCGCCTCTGGTGCCGCAACCAGTGGAAACGCGAGCGCTACGCCCCGTCGTTCCACCTCGACGACGAAAACCTCGACCCGAAGACTTGGTGCCGCTTCCCGATCCTTTCCGGCGGTTTCGAACGAGAGCTGGAAGAGCTCGCCCGCTACGTCGAAAGCCTGAAGAAGTCGTAGGGTGGAAGGTTCAAGTTCCAAGGTCCAAATTCCAAGGTCCAAATCGCACCTCCTGGTTCCCAAGCTCCAGCTTGAGAACCAGGTGATGAAGTGAACTCCGAACACTGAA
>JAMOAF010001058.1 GCA_023621895.1 Planctomycetota bacterium | reverse complement strand
GCCGGGCGGCCGCTGGCATCCCACCTCGCTCTCAGATAACATGAGTCGGTTGTTGTTCGGAGCGTACCCGGGCGGCGCCCAAATGGGGATCATGAGCTGAAGGAGAAAATGGTGACAAAGCGATGGCGATCGGGCGGGCAGGCAACCAGGCGTCATTTTCTCGGCGCCGCGGCCGCACTATCCGCTTTCTCGATTGTGCCCCGGCACGTCCTGGCGGGCTCGGGTGAGCAGCCGCCGAGCGACAAGCTCAATATCGGATGCGTTGGCGTCGGCGGCATGCAGGGAGCCGGCGATGTTCGAAACGTCAGCAGCGAGAACATCTACGCACTTTGCGACGTGGACGAAAACTTTCTGAACAAGGCAGCCGAGACCTATCCGAATGCCAAGAAGTACAGGGATTTTCGCCGGATGCTCGACAAGGAACACAAGCATCTCGACGCGGTGACCGTCACGATACCCGACCACATGCACGCCTCCGTGGCGCTGTGGGCGATGGAGCGTGGCCTGGCCGTCCACTGCCAGAAGCCCTTGACCCAGAGCGTCTGGGAGGCCCGCCTGTTGACCAAGGCTGCGGAGAAGTACAAGGTGCCCACGCAGATGGGAAACCAGGGATACTCGTCGGAGGCCACGCGGATCGCATGTGAAATCATTTGGAGCGGCCAGCTCGGCGAGATAACCGAGGTGCATTCGATGAGCGGTGGCGGCTTTGCACGCGGTGTCAAGGAGTGGCCGCCTGTTGAGGAAATTCCCAAGACGCTCGACTGGGACCTCTGGACGGGCCGCGCTCCCGAACACACGTACAGCTCGAAGATTCATCCGTGGAACTGGCGCGGATACCTCGACTATGGCACGCAAATGATCGGCGACTGGGGCATCCATATGCTCGGTCCCGCCAACTGGGCGCTGCAACTTGGCAGCCCGACCAGCGTCGAGTGCACGGCCGTGGACGAGGTCAACCCCGTCACCTACCCGCACTACGCGTGCAAGTTCGAGTTCCCCGAGCGCGCCAGCAAGTACGTCCCATCCGGAAAGATGCCTCCATTGACCCTCTACTGGTATGAAGGCAAGATGACCAGGCTCTTCAAACCGCCAGGAGACCTGACCGCGGAGGACGTCAAGTCCTCCAACGAGATCTTCGTCGGCACGAAGGGCTGCATGGGCACGAGCGGTCGCGGAGAAAGCGTCCGCCTGATTCCCGAATCCAGGATGAAGGACTTCACCAAGCCGCCGCAGGTCATCAAGCGTTCCCCAGGACACTTCAAGGACTGGATCCAGTCCTGCAAGGGTGGCGAGCCGGCCTGCTCCAACTTCAGCATCGCCGGACCCTACACGGAATGGATGCTGCTCGGCGCCATCTGCTGGCGCTTCCCCAACGAAAAACTGCTCTGGGACGGCAGCCACCTCCGCTTCACCAACAACGAGAAGGCCAACGAGTACGTCAAGCCCTATTTCCGCAAGGGCTGGGAACTCAACGATCTTGCCTGACGGCTGCTTGCCACGCTGCCGCGATGCAAGCGGCAACCGGCGTCTTCGCTCTCCACGGGCGCCGGGCGCCGTCAGGCGTCAATCTCCAACCGGAACGTGTTGATCGCGGTCGACGCGTCGGGCACCGGGGCGCCGGCGGCCCAGTGAATGCCGTTGACCACCAGGCGCATGATCTGGGGCACGGCGAAGTCCTGCGGATGGCCCAGCGTGCTGGCGAAGACCCGGGCGCCGTAGCGGTTCTGCCACGTCCAGGCGACGATATCGGACTCGGTCCTGGCCACCAGCCGGGTCCGGAACCGATCGTTCACCACCTGCTCTCGGGGCGCCTCACCACGCCCGATCACCAGCGGCACGCAGCCGGGCGCGAGGTCAACGATGTAGAGCTGGCCCGGCGAGGTGAACGGCTGGTCGTCGAGGCCGGTGAGGATCGGGTGCGCCTTGGCCTGGTCGAACCGCCGGCACTCGGTCGGGCTCTGCATGTGGCGCAAGTAATGCGTTCCCAGGACGCTGCGACCGAAGTCCTCGTTCCAGGCCGCGCGGGGGTGATCGGCCGGGTAGCGGAACGCGTGCGTGCTCGTGCGGAGCCCGATCACCGGCTTGCCCGACGTCAAGTATCGCTGCAAATGCCCGAACTGCGCGTCGTCCAGAGCGAGGAAACGCAGAAAGAACACGGCGGCGTCCGCCTGTTCCAGCAGTTCCAGCCCCGGCACTCCCTCGCCGTTGCGGTTCTCTTCCGGATCGCCCGGCGGCAGGATCACGCTCGTGCGGAACCCGAGTCGCTCCAGTTCCTTGGCCAACGGCGGCATGCTCAGTTCGGGATGGTAGTGATGGGTGCCGACGACAAACACCAGGCGCCCCTTGCCGCGCGCGGAATCTTCGGCGGCCAAGCACTGCGAAACAAGGGGAACCGCCGCGGCGCCCGCCGCCTGCTGGAGAAACACGCGGCGGGTGGTTGCCGCTCGAGCCGCCGCCCGGCCGTGGTCGATGCATGGATTGTTCATGGGGTCTCCCGTTGGGTTGAGGTTTGCACTTCTGAGATTCGGCTTGCCGCACGTCACCGCGCAGACGCGTCCGCCTGCCGCCGACTCACCCCGCGGGGATCATCCACGGGAGCAGGTAGGCCTGGAGCAGTGTCAACAGCCCCATCAGCGCGGCCAGAACGAGGCTGTGCCAGAAGACGAATCGGAGGATCGCCCCTTCCCCCCCCGGCTGATCCGTGGCCACCGCCGCGACGACGATGCTCTGCGCGTCGATCATCTTGCCCATCACGCCGCCCGTGCTGTTCGAGGCCACGATCAGCACGGGATTCAGGCCCAACTGTTCCGCCGTGATCCGCTGGAGGCTGCCGAACAGGGCGTTGGACGACGTGTCGGACCCGGTCAAGGCGACGCCCAGCCAGCCCAGCATCGGGGCGAAGAACGGATAGAGCCAGCCCGACCTGGTGAACGCCAGGCCGAGGGTCGCGTCGGCCCCGCTGTATTTTGTCGTAAATGCCAAGGCGAGCATGCAGGCGATCGTGAAGACAGCCCAGCGGACCTTGTACAGCGTGTCGGCGAACTGGAGGAAAAACGGCCGGACGCCGATCCGCAGCCAGAAGGCCGACAGCAGCGCGGCCAGAAAAATGCCCGTCCCCGTTGCCGACAGCCAGTTGAGCTGGTAGACGGCCTCTTCGGGCTTTTCCGCCCGGTCGGACCCTTCGGGCACGGGCACCACGGGTGCCGCGCGGTAAACCACGTTGTGCAGATGAGGGACCTCCAGCGACCGGCGGCTGATCCCGGCCAGCAAGTTGGGCGACTCCTTCGTGCCGCCGTTCAGCGCCGTCTTCAGCGCCGGCAGGCCCCAGCAGAAGATCATCAGCGACAGCACGACCCACGGCGTCCAGGCGTAGGCCACCTGCCGGCCGGTGAGCGGCGCTGCGTCCTCGATCGGTGCTTCGGCCGGCGGCTCCTCCGCGCCGGGCCCGTCGAAGCGCCAGACCTCTTTCGGCTGCCAGAATTGCAGGAACACGGCCAGGGCGATCATCGAGCCCACCCCGCCGGTCACGTCGACCAGGCTCGGGCCGTGGAAGTTCGCCGTGGCGAACTGAATCACGGCGAAGCTCCCGCCGCAGACGAGGACCGCCGGCCAGCAGCCCTTCACGCCCTTCCAGCCCGACATCACGAACACCAACCAGGCGGGAATCATCAACGAGAAGATCGGCAACTGGCGGCCGGCCATCTGCGACAGCGCCATCTCGTCAATCCCCGACACTTGGGCGAGCGTGATGATCGGCGTGCCCAGGGCCCCGAAGGCGACCGGCGAGGTGTTGGCGATCAGGGCCAGGCCGGCGGCATACAGCGGCCGGAACCCCAACCCGATCAGCAGAGCGGCGGAGATTGCCACGGGCGTTCCGAAGCCCGCCGCCCCTTCCAGAAACGTGCCGAACGAAAAGGCGATCAACAGCGCCTGCATCCGCCGGTCGGGCGAGATCGCCGCCACCGAACGCTTGACCACGTCGAACTGCCCGGAGCGGACCGTGAGGTGATAGAGGAACACGGCCGAGAAGACGATCCAGCCGATCGGCAGCAATCCGAAGCAGGCCCCGTAGCCCGCCGCCGCCAGGGCCGAGTCCACGGGCATCCGGTAGACGGCCACGGCGACCAGAAGCGCCGAGCCCAATCCGGCCAGCGCGGCCCTCGGGGCCGATGCGCCCGCAACCAACAGCCCCAGCAGCAAGACGATCGGAACTCCGGCAACCAAGGGCGACAAAACCGGCCCCAACGGGCCGTAAACCTGCACCCACTCCGAGACCATCGCAGTCCTCCTTCATTGGTGTCGCGCCGGATTATAGCACGCGGGGGGGGCGGGTTACAGAGTGCGGGCGGGGCAGCGGTCAGGGGGCAGCGGTCAGCAGTCAGCAGTCAGCGGTCAGGGGG
>JAMOAF010000760.1 GCA_023621895.1 Planctomycetota bacterium | reverse complement strand
TTCGCTGCCGTACGAGTCGAAAACGAGCGGCTGCCGGCAGCCGGTGATGATGTTGTCGTGAACGTTCCAGTTCACCGAGGGCGTAATGACTTCAAAACGATCGCCCGGTTTCATCGGCTGCGGCGCTGCCAGCCGGAAACGGAGGGTCTCCGGGTCGAACGACTCAAGGACGGATACGGCGCCGCTCGGCCGCTCACCGGCGTCCAGCCAGGCGAGACGCCACCCCCGGCACGTCTGCGGCCGAATCCACTCCAGCGGCAGACCGGAGGGCGAAGCGGAGCGCACGAACGTCCGGTCGTCCACCACCTCGGCGACGCGCGATTCTCCCCGCGCGGTGGCAAGCCCCAGGCCGCAGTTGTGAATCAGATTGCCGTCGACGTTCACGTTCAGCGCCGGCTCGCGAAGCCGGATGCCGGTGACCGCCGGATCCACGGGGCCGCGAACGTAGATCTGGTTGTCGCTGATGAGCGTGTCGTTGGCGCTTGCGTTGATGGCCGTCCGCGCCGCCGACTTCTGGCCGACGCACGTCATATCGAAGATGTTGCCGGCGATGGTCGTGTTGCCGGACGGGTAATGGAGCGGATCGGTGGCGCCGGACGTTTCGACGGCCGACGAGCCGAAGTTGATGAACAGGTTGTTGCGGATGATCACCTGCGTCGCGCCCGAGGCGGAGCGGATCGCGCAGCCGCCGTAGGGCGTGTTCTGTTCGAAGACATTGTCGGCGATGATGTGCTGCCCCGCGCCCAGGTCGGGGTAGGTCTGGTCGCGGTTCGACGGGCCGAGGTTGCCCATCGCCACCGTGCCCGAATTCCGCACGTAATTGCCGGCGAACTTGACGAACCGCGACGCGCCTTCCCACGCGCAGCCGCCCACGTCGACGATGCGGCACTGGAGGACGCTCGTGTTCTCGGTGCCGCACATCACGTCGTTGAACGCGTTACGCGCCGAATCGGTGACCGAGCAGCGCTGGTAGGTGATCCATTGCGAGTAGGACCGACCGGGCCTGGCGCTTCCCCGGCTGGGGCCGCCGGAGACGAAGCATTCCCCCGACATCCGGCTGGCGTGGCAGTTTTCCACCAGCACCCGCTCCGTGCCGCTGATCGAGACGGCGTTGCAATGCTTCAGGCCGAACCCCCAGATGTACGTCGAGCCGCGGGTGTTGATGTAGCCGGCCTTGTCGCGCTCGTCGAACCCCATGAAGCCGATCATGCGGAAGTTGCGGATCACCACTTCCGTCCCGCCCGACAGGGTGAAACATGCGCCCTCGCCGTCGCTGATGTCGAGCACCGTGTCCACGGAGCTTTCACCCGCGATGGTCAGGGCCGCGGCGTCCTGCACGCGGATCGTCTGGGCCAGCCGGTAATGCCCTCGGGGGACGTAAACGCTGCGTTTTTCCTTGATCGCCTGATCCACGGCCGCTTGCAGCGCAAAGGTGTCGTTGTGCCGGACGACCGCACCCGTCACCGTCCGGTTGGCCGCATCGGCGAGCGTCAGGACGTTGTCTTCGATTTTTTCGATCCGGCTGACGAGCTGGTCGCGCGCCCCGAAGGCGATCACGTAGCCGGACTGCCAATCGCGCTGGTTGAGCTTGACCTCGACACCGCCGCTGAGCGGCTGCCAGTCGTGGGTGATCGGGACGGCCGGCTGCCAGGTCCGGCCGAGGTCCGTGGTCCAGCGGAACTCCGGCTTGGCCGACGGCGCGATGTCGAGGATGAAGATCGCCCAACTGCCGGCGCTGCCGTCGTAGCCGCGGACCTCGACGGAACCGTCCAGCGGCTTCGAGTTGCGATAGGGCTCGCCCGTTCCCCAGAGCTGGGTCCGCGTGTAGCGGATGTTGCACTTCGACACCATCACGCCCTGGCCGACCTGGAAATCGCCGACGTCGGCCACCGTGATCTCCTTCGACCCGTCGGTGGCGGCGGCGGTGGTCTCGAACTTCGAGCCCGATGCGCGGAGATCGCGGGCATCGAGCCATTCCGCTCCGCCCGCCTGCGCAAGACCGAGGGCGAGGGAAATCGCAATCGCGCTGAGACTGGCTGGTGCTTTCATGGTTTGGCCGGCGCAGCACCGCTCCTTTCATCAAAACCAACGAGGTGGTTGTCGAGCAGCTTGAACTGGCCGGTGACGGCCACGGCCTTCGCCGCGCTGGCGCTGCCGCGTTCGATGAGGTTGCCGCGGACGAGCGACGTGTCACTGCCGTGGGAGTTCAGCACGACCGGCTGGAGGCAGCCGGTCAGCGTGTTGTCGTGGATCAACCAGTTGGCCGACGGCGCGAAGACCTCGAAGCGATCGCCGACTTTCATCTCGCGCGGTTCCTGCAATTGAAACCGGAGCGTTTCCGGATCGAACGATTCGATCCGCGAGAGGCCCGCCGGCTTGTCGCCGCGGAACCAGGCGAGGTTCCAGCCGCGATAGCGGTGCGACAGCCTGCGCTCAAGCGGCACGCTGCCGCGTCCAGCCAGAAAAGTCTTGGCGTCCACGATCTCGCCGACGAGCGACCAAACGGTGTCGCTGAGGATGCCCGTGCCGCAGGCGCGCACCAGGTTGTCGTGAACAATCAGGTTCACGGCCGGCTCGGTGAGGCGGATCGCCGTGAGGTTGGCGTCTTCCGCGCCGCGGACGTAGACCTGGTTGTCGCTGATGATCACGCCGGACGAGCCGGCGTGGATCGCGGTGCGGGCCAGCGGCGGCTCGCCGACGGCGGTCATGTCCATGATATTGCCGGTGATCGTCGCGTTGCTGGTGGGCAGGTGCCGCGCGTCGCCGCCGGGAATGATTTCGATCCCAGAGGAGTTGTAGTTGACGAACAGGTTGTTGCGGACGATGACCTGCGTGGCGCCGCAGGTGGCGCGGACGATGTAGCCGCCCGGGCGGCCGTTGTAGAAGGTGCGGCCCTCGAAGACATTGTCGGCCACGATGTGCTGGCCGGAGCCGAGTTCTTCCAGGTGCTCGGCGCGGCTGCCGATGTTGCCCATCGCGATGGTGCCGGAGTTGCGGACATAGTTGCCGATGAACCGCACGAACCGCGAGGCGCCTTCCCACGAGCAGCCGCCCACGTCGACGATCCGGCAGTAAAGCACGCTGGTGTTCTCGGCGAGGTCATTGTTGTTGAAACCGTTGCCGTCGCAGTTGGTGGCCGAGCAGCGGAGATAGGTCAGCGACCTGGTATAGGCCCGCGGCTCCTTCGTGCCGCTGCGGGAATCGCCCTGGCAGTAGAACGCCTCGCAGTTCATCTTGCTGGCGTGGCAATTCTCGACGAGCACGCGCTCGGTGTTGCGGATGTGCATCGCCGAGCAGGGCTTCAAGCCGACCGGCCAGCAGGCCTTGCCGCTGCTGGTAAGAAAGCTGTGCCAGCCCGGCCCGTCGCCGAGGGCCGTGTGGCCGACCATGGACAAGTTGCGCACGGTGGCTTCGCTGCCGCCGGCCAGGCTCACGCAAGTGCCGTGGCCCTCGGAGATGTCGAGCACCGCCTGGCCGCCGCTGGCGCCTTCGAGCACGATGCCCTCCGGGCTTGCCACGGCGAGCCCGGTCATCAGCCGGTAGTGGCCCGCGGGGAAGAAGACGTTGCGTTTCTCTTTCAGGGCTCGAGTGACGGCCTGCTGCAAGGCTTCGCTGTCGCAATGCCGCAGGGCGGCGTCGGCCACGGCGCGGCCGGCCGGCTCGGCCAGCGTGAGCCGATTGCCTTCGATTCGTTCGATCCGGGTCAGCAGGTGGTCGCGGGCTTGGAAGGTGATCATCTGGCCCGGCTGCCACGCCTGCTTCTTGAACTTGATTTCGACGCCGCCGCTCAACGTCTGCCAGTCGAACGTGACAGGGACCTTGTCGCCCTTCCAGGTCCGCGCCATGTCGTCGCTCCAGCGGAACGTGAGCGGGTCGGCGCTGTTGACCTCAACCAGGAAGATCATCCAACTGCCGCCGCTGCCGTCGTATCCCCGCAACTCGGCCGCGTCGCCGAGCGGGCTCGTGCCGTAAGGATTTTCGGGCGGCTTGAGGATGCACCGCTCGAAGTGCGGATTGCATTTCGACACGATCACGCCCTGGCCGACCTTGAAATCGCCGACCTCGGCGACGGTGATCTCCTTCGAGCCGGCCGCGGTGGCGGCGGTGGTCTGGTACGCGGAGCCCGACGCCCCGCAATCGGCGACGTCGAGCCAGCCGGGCTCGCCGGCCGAAGCGGTCGCGAAGCTGCCGAGCAGGATTAGCCAGATCCAAGTCAGTCTCTTCAGGCGCCTCATCGGGACTCCTCCATCTCCAGCTTTCTGGGCGATTCAATTTCCCGTTCGTCCATAATCCTCGCCACAAAACGGCCGAGGGGACGCGGCTGCTTGAATCCTGCCTGCCACCGTGTTTTCGGTGGGAATAGCCACGACTGGCTCGCGGGCATCCCCTTCTAAACGCTATGC
>JAMOAF010001146.1 GCA_023621895.1 Planctomycetota bacterium | reverse complement strand
TTTTCGACCCGTCCCGAAGGGACACCCCTAAGCCAGCGCTGGGTCGGAAGCTCGATGAACGTTACACCGGGGATTGACCAGCGCGGTCATTCCTTTCTTTAGGGCCACCCCGTTCGGGGTTGGGAAAAATGTAACCGGACTGCCCCAGGGTTGCGCGGCGGCTCGTAAAACGAGCCCCGCTCCACCCTGGGCTGGTTTAGGGGTGTCCCTTCGGGACGAGGGAGTCGTACAACGGGGGCCGGGAGTCTTTGTCTCCAACACACCACGACGAGGCACCGGTCAAAACAACAACTCCCGGCCCCGTTATCTCGACCGGCTGCGCCGCCGCCCATTCTCTGTCTGGGCTGGCCGCACTAGCCCTCGACCGGAATCTCCATCTCCGCCAGCGTCTTGCGGATCATCTCGATGGACTGGCCGATCCCGCGCGCCTCGAAACCGCTCAGCGACGCGTCGAGGCGGCGGAGCATGTCGCTGCTGACGACGCCGCTGGCGCGGTATTCCAGCAGCGCCCACGCCGAGGCCGACGTGAGGCGGACGACCGCGCCCGGGTGGCCCTTCAGCGCGCTGGAGGGAACACGGTCTTTCACCACGTCACTGCCGTAGGCGGCGAGCACGGCGAAGGCCTTGCTCGGCTGCGGCACGTTGTCTTCAATCAGCACGCGTGTCCGCATGAACAGCGGCACGTTCGCCGTGTAGGCGTATTGCGGCACCCGCTCCGGCGCGGGGAAGAGGTTCGGGTGATCGCGCATCTGCTGCGCGACGTTCGCCTCCGAGAGCTTCACTCGGATGAACCTGGGCTCCTCGTCAAGCGGGATGCCCGGCTGGTGGAACCCCCAATGCCCATCCTCGCCGACGCCCTTGACCTGCAAGTCCGGACCCGCGCTGAGGATCGTCTCGCCGTACTCGCGGCAGGCCCTGTCCGCGTCCGGCGCGTCGGCCTGGAACAGGTGGACCTTCCTCGAGTCGCAGAACCGCGCGATCGGCGAGAGAAAACGCTCCATCAGCAGGAAGCGGAACGAGACCGGGTGATGCACCGGCAGCGCGTAGTCGTCGAACTGGAAAATCTGCGTCTCGTAGAGCGCGCGCTGGAGCGCCGGCGAAGAAAAAACCAGGTTCTGATATGCCCGGTAGAACGCGAAGGCCGACGGCGCGGCCATCACCATCATGCTGCTCGCGCCCTGCTCCTGGAACAGCCGCATCTGGTGCGAGGCGATATTCACGGCAGTCGCCAGGCCCATCTGCTCCGCGTCGGGGTAGACGTAGACCTGGGCGCTGCCCGCCATCAGTTCGTCAAGCGGCTCGGGCGCCGCCAGGCTGAACGTGGGGACTCGGTGCTTGGCTGGCATCACGGGCATTCTCCTTAAAGCGATTTCAGGGGTGTGCCACCGTGCTGGTCCGGCTCTCGGCACCATAGCCTGAATACCTCGTGCGGTCAAGCTGGCAGGAGGCTCTTTCCGGCCGGCTGTTGCGTTGCGCCGCGCCGGGATTTAGACTTTCAGTTCCTCAGGGTCGGCAACGCCTCGCCCCGCGGCGGCCTGGCCGAGGTTTCGTACTCGATCGACAACAATCGTGGTTGGGAGACGGCAATGGATCCAAAACGAATGTCGCGGCGTGACTGGATGCGTGTCTTGGGTGCAACGGGCGTGGCGACGGGCGTTGGCGCGCTTGCCGGCAACGAGCCGGCCTACGCCGACCCGGCGCAGCGGAAGGACGCCCCCAGGGGCGTCCGCGTGGCCGGACCGGACCATCCGCCGGCGATCCTCCGCGACGGAAAGGTGATCCAGCCCGAGCGGCAACTCACGCTGCTTCACGAGACCGACGTCCTCGTGGTCGGCGGGGGGCCGGCGGGCGTCGTCGCCGCGCTGGCGGCAAAGCGGGCCGGCGTCAGGGCCACCCTGGTCGAGCGTTACGGGCATCTCGGCGGCCTCTGGACCGGCGGGCTCGTGCTGATCGTCATCGGCCATATCGTGACCGGCAAAAAGCAGGTCTGCCAGGGGATCGGCGAAGAAATGATGCGGCGGCTGGAGAAGCTCGACCGGGGCATCTGCACCCGCGAGCCCGGCAGGAATCCGACCGTCGACGCCGAGGCGCTGAAGTACGTGATGGTCGAGATGGTCATGGAGGCGGAGCTCGACGTCTTCCTCCACTGCTGGGGCGTCGATGCGATCATGGACGGCAACACGGTCCGCGGGGCGGTCTTCGAAAGCAAGTCGGGCCGCCAGGCGATCCTCGCCAAGGTGGTTGTCGATGCCAGCGGCGACGGCGACGTGTTCGGCGCCGCCGGCGCGGACCACGAACGCCGCAAATACCACGCCGGACTGGTCCACCGCATCGGCAACCTCGACCAGGTGGCCAAGGACGCCGCCAAACCCGAGGCGCGGTTCCTCGGCAGCATCACGCCCGTTTCGGGCGTCCGCTGGGTCAACATGCAAGGCCCTGACATCGATGCCCTCGACGTCGCCGAGCTGACGAAACTCGAACTGAATGCCCGGCGCCTGATCTGGCGGAATGTGGAAAAGCTCCGCCAGACGCCCGGCTACGAGAAGGTCTACCTGATGGAGACCGCGCCCCAGCTCGGCGTGCGGATCACCCGGGTGCTCAACGGGCTGCACTGGCTCAAGATGAGCGACGTCCTCGGCGGCGCCAGGTTCCCCGACGTCGTCGCCGTCGGCGGCGCGTGGAACGGCGATCACCAGGAGTGGCAGATTCCCTACGGGGCGCTCGTTCCCAAGAACGTCGACAACCTGCTGGCCGCCGGGCGGTGCATTTCGGGCGAGCCGCTGATGTCGGACCTGATCCGGGTGATCCCCAACTGCTTCATCACCGGCCACGCGGCCGGCGCCGCCGCGGCCGTGGCCGTCAAGGACGGCTGCCTCGTGCGCGACGTGGAAGTGCCCAAGGTGCAGAAGCTGCTCCTCCAGCAAGAAGCCTACCTCGGATAACCCGGCACGGCGGACCCCTGACGTGAACGAGAAGCTGAAGTCTCGCCGGCTTGTTCGCACGCTCGTCCGCTGCGGGGCGCTGGCGGCCGCCGCGGTTCTCGTGCTGCCGCTCTTCCCGTGGCCGGCCGCCGCCAAGGCCGTTCCGGCGCTGAGCCCGTTTGTCATGCTCGCCTCGACGATCGCCACGCGGGCTGCCGGCGGGGCCGCCCTATTCGGCCTGCCGGTGCTCCTCGTGGTCATCGCCAGGCGGCGCTGGTTCTGCCGCTGGGCCTGCCCGGTGGGGCTGATGACCGAGTGCGCCGGCCGGCTCTCCCCGGTCTCGGCGTCGCGATGCGGGCCGGTGCCGCGGATCGGCCGCTGGCTCGTGCTCGTTTCCATCGGGGCGGCGGCGGCCGGCTACCCGCTCTTCCTGTGGCTCGATCCCCTGGCAGTCTTTACCGGCGCCGTCGGCCTGGCACACCAGCCAGCCAGCCCGGCCGCCACTGCCGCCGCGGCGGCGCTGGCCGTGGTCCTGCTCCTGTCGGCCGCGCTGCCGGGCGTTTGGTGTTTAAAACTCTGCCCGCTGGGCGCCCTCCAGGAGCTCGTCGCCGTACCCTGGCGCTGGCTGCAAAGGCGGCTTGCAATGACCGATTCGTCCACGGAGGCCAACGGGACGGACCAGCTCCTGGTTGGCCCCGTGCCGCGGCGGTCGCTGTTGGCCGCGGCCGGCGGCGCCGCGTGCGCGGCCTTGGGCGTTCCGCTCGGGATCAGCGCGCAGGCGGCGGGCCGGCAGTGGCAGCCGCGATCGCTCCGCCCGCCAGGCGCTCGACCGTTATGGCAGTTTGGCCAACTCTGCCTGCGCTGCGGCAACTGCATCCGCTCCTGCCCGGCGGGAATCATCGCTACCGGCTGGCGATCCGAATCGGCCGCCGCGTGGCTTGCGCCGGTCGTTGCTTTCGATTCCGATTACTGCCGCGAAGACTGCGTGGCGTGCACCCAAGCCTGCCCCTCCGGCGCTCTTGCGCCGCTTCGCCTGGAAGAGAAGCCGAATCAGCCGATCGGCCTTGCCGAGGTGCTGATGGACCGCTGCCTGCTGGCCCTGGGCAGCGAATGCCGCGCGATGTGCATGGATGCCTGCCCCTACGACGCGATCACGCTGCACGAGTGGACGTTCGAAGACGATCGGCGCTATCCGATCGTCGCCGAGGCCAACTGCCCCGGATGCGGCGCGTGCCAGGTCGCCTGCACGCCGATGGCCGCGATCGTCGTCCGCCCGGCCGCGCCGCCACTCACGGGTCGATCGGCTGCTTCTCGAAATCCGTCGGATTGACCCAGCCGGCCTTGATGGTTTCGCCGCCGAGGAAACGCTCGTAGAAGCCGGCCGTGCGATTGTCGGCGTAGGGATACCTGTCGAAGACCTCCCCTTGGCCGAACATCCGCGGGTCGTTCTGCGCGCGGAGCTCCGCGGCGAGCTGCGCCCGCAGCTCCTCC
>JAMOAF010000602.1 GCA_023621895.1 Planctomycetota bacterium | reverse complement strand
TGTTTCCGTCGGGCGCCTCAGCGGAGACTCCGCCGGATCTCGACGCGGTGGTCGAGCGTTTCAAGCTGGCGGCGGAACACGAGCAGCGTCTGGACCTCGCTTTCCAGGGCCTGGACCGATACGCTCCGATCAAGGAGAAGTCCGCCGTCGACCGGACCGATCGCGATGCGCTCAGCGAGATGAAGCGGCTGGTCGTCATGGACTTGGTGCGGAAGCATTCCGCGAAGGCGCTTGTCACCGCCATCGGCAGCGGCGGGACGTGGCTGATCGAGCCGGGCAGGATCAAGAACGACTACGACGAAAAGGACGAAGACGGAATTGCGCGCGACAAGCACGAAGGCTACTACATGGAGGGATTGAGCGACTTGGACCTGGTGATCATGGGCCCGGATGCGCGGACGCTTGCCCGGCGGTTCTACGATACCCTGTCGGCCGGCCGAGCCGGCGCCGACCTGGTCCCGCAAGAGCTCGACGCATTGGAGTTGAACTTCCTGGTGGACGACCAGATTCAGGACCTGGCCGGCGGCGGCGACCGCCGCAAGTTCTGGAAACAGATGATGGACCTCTCCCGCTCCGCGGTACACCCGGAAAAATATATCACCAAGGGGGGCAAGGCGCTGTACTGCGTGGAACATCTCGGAGAGCGCGGCGCGGCGCTGGAAGTCGGCGGCGAGGCCCGGCCGCAGCGGTTCAGTGCCTGGTGCGAAGGAGCCGGGCAGGCAATCGGGCCGTTCACCGCCCAGTATCTTTACGGCGGCGCGTGCGACATGGACTATTTTATCCGGCACGCCTTCGCCAAGAGCGAGCAGGAGAAGGTCAAGACCGTCCTCCAGGTAGTGAAGTACCTGGAGCGCGATCGATGGATGATCCGGCAGACGGTCGCGAACGCCGGCAAGCTGCCGCCGGGGTTGACCATTCTGCCCGATCGGATTCAGTACTATGAAGCCAGGGCAACCGAATTGGCGGAGTTCTGCCGCGGGGCGATCGCAGACCGCGTCTGGAAATCCGGCGGGGCGTTTGCCGAGTTTGCCGACAAGGCACTGGCCGAGTCGGGGGAGGTCTGCCAAATGGCGCACGGCCTTGCCATCGGCATGGGCCGCGATCTGCTGATCCGCGTCGACCAGGGGAAACTGACCGACGAGCAGGCCGTGATGCTCGACGAGATCGCCTACGACCTGGATACGGTCCACAACAACCGCTACCAGCATGGCCGCCCCTCCTGGTATGAAGTCCATGAGCAAACGATCAAGAACGAGACGATCTCTTTTCTGGCCGACTTCGCCGAGCGGAAGCCGAAGGTCCACACCGTTTTCGCCCGCGCCGGCGTGTTGCCGCCGAAGGACCCGGCCCTGCAAGCGGTCGAGGTCGGGCCCATCGAGCCTCCGCCGGTGGTCACGCTCCGCATCGACAGCGTCAAGGTCGCGCCCAGCGAGGTGGAGGCCGGCAGCGAGGCGGTGATCACCGCCACGTGCACGCTCGATGGCGTTCTCGACAAGGAGCCCGACTGGGAGGCAAACTGGCTGACCGCCGAACAGGCGGGCAATGCCCGGCAGGTCGCCGTCTGGTCCTGGCTGTCGGCGCTGCGCCGCCGGCAGATTCTCTACCTGGTCGAGACGGATCTGAGAAACAAGGCCGCCGCCAAGGCGGAGGACCGAGTCTACGTCTCGCCGTACGAAATCAAGGCGATCTGCGAGGAGGAGCTGTCGCCGTGCGAGGAGGAGGTGAAAAAGTACAGCGAGCTTCTGGGCTTGCTCGCGCCGCAGATTGCGATGCGCCGGTTCACCCCCTCCAGCCAAAGCGCCTCGACCCTGGCGGCCGTGAGCGACTACCTGAAGGCCGTCGAGCAGACCTGCGTCACGACGCGGACCGTGCTGGAGACGGTCAACGGCGTCAGCAACTCGGCGCTGACGATGATCCAGTCGGTCAAGACGGAGAAGAGCGTTCCCGGCGAGGTCAGCCGCGCCGTCGATGTCCTCAAGGAGGTCCGCGCGGAGACGCAGGCGAAGATGAACACCGTCGCCGAGATTCAGGAGTACGTGGACAAGGCCAAGGGCTGGGCCGAGAGCCTCCAGAAAATATCTTCGGGCGACACCGGGGAGATGGCGAGCAAGGCGAAGGAGATGGAGGCGTACTTGGACACGCTCGGATCGAAGATGGCCCTGGCGAAGGAGGCCGCCGTCGCCGCCCAGAACCAGTTGGCCTCCGGCATCAACCTCTTCCGCCGCTGCGCCGCCACCGTGCCGCGGAGCGAGTATGGCGAACTCTACACCGGTCTGACCCGGTCCATCCGCGAGTGGGACCAGAAAAAGAACGACATCATGCTCAAGGAAGTCCCGGCACTGGAGGAGATGGCCAAGTGGACCGAGCGGGGCGCTTGGGCGGCCTGGTCGGCGCGCTGGGCGCTGAGCGCCGTCTCGCTCTATCAGGACTACAAATCCGCTTCCGACCAGTTGCAGGGGACCGACCTGGCGCGGCAGTCCGAGAGCGCCGTCCTCGCGCTCAAGGCATGTGGCGACATCATCGACTGGGCCGCGGACAAGATTCCCCTGGCCGTTCTGCGGCAGGCGATCAAGGACTACGCGGGCCTTCTGAAGAGCGCGCCGCAATGGAGCGCCGCCTTCGACACGCTGATCCGCAGGCAGTCTCAGGGCATGGGGTACGATACCCGCGCCTTGATCCCCGCCGCCTACGAGTCGCTGATGGAGAACCACAAACAACTGGACGCCGGCGAGTTCTACCGCTACGAAGGCCCCAAGGCCCCCTTCGCCTACCACAACAACCTGACCGTCCTCGGGCACCCCATGCCGGAAGACCGCGATCCGGCCAGGGCCAAGGCCGAAGCCGGCCAGGACCATCTCTGGCTGATTTGGGATAAGCACAACCCGCAGGGCTACGTTCGGCTTGGCCCGGAGAACTTCAAACGCGCCTCGCTCTACGCCGCCTGGTACCGCCGGGTCAACGGGCGCCCGATCACCGGGCCGGAGTTGAAAGACCTGCTGCTGAATCGCAAGATCGAGGGCGGTGTCCTCCGCGGTCAGACCGTCACCGCCGACGAACTCGAGCGAAAGGCCGCCGACGCCCTCCGCTTCGAATCGCTCAAGGACTATCTCGGCACGACGTCGGGCAAGACGGCCTTCGAGCCGGACGAGGTGCGCCGCTATTACGGCATGCTCGACCGTGCCGCGCGCCGCCTGGCGGAGGCCGGGTTCGTGATGAGCGACGACGATGTCCGCGATATCGTCACGCAGGTCAAGACCGACCCGCCGATCAGCGGCGGCTGGGCCGCGGTGTTCAAGTCACTCCCGCTGACTGCCGCCGCCGGCGACCTGGTCAACGCCGGCAGCAACGCCTGGGACTCGCTCAGCGGCGGTGAGAAGAGCCGGCTCGAGGCGGCCGTCGCCAGCCTGCTTCAAAGAAAGACCCAGCAACTGGCGGCCGCGCGGAAGAAATTCTGGGCGGAAGTCCAGGAGACGACGCCCGCCGGGCTGACGCTGGACGCCATCCGCATCTCCGCCCGCCACAGCCTGCTCGGCGATGGCCTCGAACGCTCCGAAATGGCGTTCCTCAAACCGGCGGATCGGACGTTTACCCTGACTTGGAAAACCCGAATCCCCGAGACACACAAGGGCACGGCCACCTATCTCTGCTCCGCCGTGATCGCCGGCTACAACGAGCCCCTGGCGGAGCAGCAGGCCGAGTTCTCGGTGGCGCCGCCCGTCAAGGAAGGACTGCCGTTTATCCACTGCCTGATCGGCCTCCGCTTGGACGCGAAGGTCCAAGCCAGCAATGACGACCGGCCGACTTCGATTCACCTCGAGCGCAAGTTTCTGGCCACCGGCGAATTCCGCGGGAGCACGTTCACCGGCAAGATCGAGCAAGACACGGTCCCCGGCGGAGCGACCGAGGAGAAAACCAGGGGCACGTTCACCGCCACGCTCGGATCACCGGATCGGGCGATCGCCGGCGGGCGCATTCCCAGCAAGCTTGCCGGCTTCTCCGCCGATATCCGCCGGGAAGTCAAGAACAGGCTCGGCGGCGAGATCCACGCGATCACCGAGGCGATCACCCTCAGCGGCGGCCCCCTTCCCTTGAACGAACAATCATCGTTGCTGACAATCCGCGTCCCCTTCGATCAATTCCTCCGCTCCGAAATGTTGCGCCGAAAATACGGCTGGGCCTGCATCGCCTACACCGGCCAGGCCGGCGGCGAGCAGGCAACGGGCGCGGTCAACCTGGGTTACAACAGCCAGTACGCTTCGCCCAAGCTGTCCAAGACCGAGCAGCTCGTGGAGCTACAGAGCCTGAACCTCAACCTGACGTTTGAGTTCTAGCCCGGATTCTCAAGCCGATCGTTAACCCGACGCGTAAGCGAGGACACCCAACCCGACGCCTAAGTGGTCCATTTCAGAAATG
>JAMOAF010001074.1 GCA_023621895.1 Planctomycetota bacterium | reverse complement strand
CGCCGCGGCGATCGGCGATGCGAAGAACCTCTTCCGGTATTGCGTCGCCCGCTGGGGATATTCAACGAGCGTGGCCGTCTGGGAATACTTCAACGAAATGGACCCCGGGCTGCCCACCGACCGGTTCTACACCGAGTTGGGAGAATACCTCGACAAGACCGATCCCTACGGCCACCTGCGGGCGACGAGCGCCTGGGCGCCGTCGCCGAAGGACTGGCGCCACGCCAGGCTCGACATCGCCCAGGAGCATTTCTACCTGCGGCCGAGCAATCTCGAGAAGCTGCCCGACGTTGTCGCGGCGGTGGCCGATCGCGCGGGGCACGTTCGCCAGGTCGTTTCCGGCAAGCCGATCCTGCTGGCGGAATTCGGCCTGGCCGACGAGAAGTGGGGCTTTAGCCCGGACATGAAAGTTGACGAAAAGCTCGAACATTTCCACGGCGCCCTCTGGGCCTCGGCGCTTTCGGGAGTCTCGGGCACGGCGATGTTCTGGTGGTGGGATGAGTTGGACCGGCGCGACGCCTACGTTCACTACCGGCCGCTCGCCAGGTTTCTCGCGGGCATTCCTTTCGCCGAGGAGAACCTTCAGCCGGCTGCCGCGGTGGTCGAGGGCCGCGCAGGGCTGGTCGCCGCCGGGCTCCAGGGCCCCCGGCACGGCTACTTCTGGCTTTACGACCGAGACGGCTCCTGGCCGCGGCGGAGCCCTGCCGCGGAGCCCGTCCTGGTGCGCGGCGCGAGGCTGACTCTATCGGGGCTTGAGCCGGGTCGCTATCGGGCCGCGTGGTGGGATACGCGGAGCGGCGAGCCGCGTGGAGAAACCACGGTTGAAATCAGCGCCGGCGGTGTGGTGCTCGATGCGCCGGAATTCAAGCTCGACGTGGCCTCTAAGATCGAGCCGGCCGATTCCCGCGCGACGCGGCCGTAATCGGCGCTGGCGCTGCGTTCAGCGTTTCCGCAGGATGTAAATCACGTCCTCCGTTTCCCGGTCGATCTGGATGGGATGGTCGACCTGGTAGGCGAAATCGCAGGTCTCCACCAGCTCCAACTCGGGAACCTCGCCCAGCAGTGCCTGGAACTGGCCGGCCGTGTAGGTGCGGAAGGTGAATTCGTCCTCAAGCCGGAACTGCCGGCTCGGCGTGTAGATGTCGAACGTCATGCGGACCCGCTCTTGGCGCCGCCGCCGGTCGATCGCCAGCGATCGCATCTCGGAATTGACGCAAAGATTGCCCCGCCGCGCGGACCAGGCCTCGTGCTCGCAGGTGGAGGCTCCGCCGGGCGTCAGATGCAGTCCGAGTATGTAAAGGCCGCCCTTGGCCAGCGCCCTGGCCACGCATTGCAGATGGCCCGACGCCTGTTCCTCTGTCTGGAGGTGGCGGAAACTGTTGATCATGTTGAACGCCGCGTCGTGCTTCCTTGCCACCTGGAAGGCCGACATGTCGCCGACCACCGCGGTGGGCGGAAATCCGTGCTTCGCCAGCCGTGCGTTGCAGTAGGCGACCGCCTTCGGGTTCAAGTCGTTTCCCTCGACTTCGTAGCCCGCCTGGGCGAACTTGATCAGCAGGCGCCCCGTCCCGCAGGCCGGCTCGAACAGCCGCCGCACGCGGCGCGCGGCGTATTTGGCGAAACAATGCAGCAAAAAGTCGTACTCCGCTCTCCAATCCGAGCCGAAGAGCACATCATAGTATTTGGGAAAATCGTAAATGTCTCCCCGGATCGTCTCCATGGCAGCGCCGCTTCCTTACTTGCTAAAAAGGTCCGAACGAGTGAAGGACCCTCGAATATAGCGGGTTTTCGGCAAGGTTCAAAATCCAAGGCCCCAAACCAAGGTTCAAGGTTCAAGGTTCAAGGTCCCTCAGTGCGACGTTCCCAACCAGAGTTCCGGTCTTGGCCACTCTTGGCCATTGGGAATTGAGCCTTGAACCTTTGCGGCTTTTCCGACCCGCTGGCACCGGATGGGAGGGATTCAGCGGATCGCCCCATGGAGAATAAGCACTCCCAATCCTGTCTTGCTGGGCGCTGCTTCCCCGGCGGCGAAGAACCGGTGATAATGGGCGGAGACGGTGTCGCGGCTCGCGCACGGCCTTGACGGGCTTTCCGGCGGGCGCCATCGCGGCGCGGGTCTCCGGGACGGCCGGGCTGCCGATCCCGCCCGAAGGATAATCGAACAGGGAGAACGCCATGCTTTCCGCCCCCGAGGTGCTGGACCATAACTACCTGGAGTCTCGGTGCCTGCTCTTGGAGTTGGCCGCCACGCTCGACCGTCTCGACAGGGCGCGGGCTGGCGGCGGGTCGGATTCAGTCGAGTCGGACGACCGGTTGCAGCGGATTCGCGCCTCGTTGACGATCCTCGCCGATCGCGACGCCACGCCCGACCGCGCCGAGCGGATACTGCGGCTGTTTTCCGATCCAGCCGAGGGCTAGCGATTCCACCCACCGCAGGAGCAGAAGCAATGCAGATCATTCAGCCGCATTATCACGCGATCGCGCGGACGGCCCAGGACTATGAGCGGATGGCCATGTCGGGAGTCGTGGCGGTCTGCGAGCCGGCGTTCTGGGCCGGCTTCAGCCGCAAATACCCGGAAACCTTCATCGACTACTTCCGCCAGATCAGCGAGTTCGAGCCGACCCGCGCCGCCGAGTTCGGCATCCGCCACTTCTGCTGGGTGGCGGTCAATCCCAAGGAGGCGGAAAACCCTGGCCTGAGCCGCGCCGTGATCGAGCAGATGCCGGAATTCTTCAAGAAACCCACCGTTCTGGGCGTCGGCGAAACGGGGCTGCACAAGTCATCGCCGAGCGAGTGCGAGATCATGGAGGCCCAGACGCAGATGGCCATCGACCACGACCAGCTTCTGCTGATCCACACGCCGCACCTGGGCGACAAGCTCCACGGCACCCGCCGCGTGCTGGAAATCCTCGAGCGGATGCCGGTCAATCCCGACAAGGTCTGGATCGACCACGTGGAGGAGCACACGATCCGGATGGTCAAGGACCGCGGCTACTGGCTCGGCTTCACGCTCTACCCGATCACCAAGTGCTCGCCGAAGCGAGCCGTTGACCTGATCGAGAAGTACGGCGGCGAGCGGACGCTGGTCAATTCGTCGGCCGACTGGGGGCCGAGCGATCCCTTCCTGCTCCAGGAGTGCATCCTCGAGTTCCGCCGCCGCGGCCACTCGCTCCAGGAAGCGATCGAGATCTTTTACAACAACCCCGCCCGCTATCTCGGCCAGAACCCCAAGTTCGACATCAAGCCGATCCGGGTCGAAGAAATCCGGTAGCGGCTCGGCAACCGAGTCGCCGGCGAGAAGGACGGCCGCCGGCCGCGCCCGTCGGCGGCGGCAGCGCGAGGACTGGCGGCCCCGAGCGCCTGAGCAACCGGGGGTGCGGGGCGGACTTTAGAGCGCGGCGTTCACCTTCTGGGGCAATCCCGTGCGATACGAGCGCCAGGCGGCATCCAGCGCGGCGATCGTCTTCGTCCCTTCCCGGGCATCCTCGGCGGGGCGTTTGTCGTTCTGGATGCAGTCCTCCAGGTGGGCCATGTAGCGGCGGACCGCCAATCCCTGGCCGTACGCCCCCAAAATGTCCGCCGGGTAATCGATCACCGCCGGCTCATTGCCGCCGAGCTTGTCGAAGACCACGCGAAGCTGGCTCGGCTTGAAGTCCTCGAACGTCGCGCTGGCCGTGGCCTTCGTCCCGTAAAGCGTGATGCCCATCATTGGCCAGGGCATCTGGACCACGCCATAGGCGCCAAGCACGCGCCCCACGACCCCGTTGGCGAACTTGAGGTTCAACAGAAAATTCTCTTCCTGCGGATAGGCGGAGAGGCCGCCCCGGTTGGCGTAGCAATGGACTTCGTCCACCTCGCCGAGAAACCACACGAGTGAATCCAGCGGGTGGCAGACTCCGCCGAACATGAAATCCTGCGGGGCTTCCAGCCGCCACGGCGTCAAGTGGAAGTAATCCTTGATCTCGTGCACGTAGTGGGCCTCGGCAAGCAGAATCTCGCCCAGATCGCCGTCGTCGTAGAGCTTCCGCAACGCCAGGAACGAGGTGTACCACCGGCACGTCTCGCCGACCAGGAACTTCAGCCCCCGCGACTCGGCCTCGCGCGCAATCGCCATCGCCTCGCCCAGTTGGTTGACCATCGGCTTGGTGACCACCACGTGCTTGCCCGCCCGCAATGCCGCCAGGCAGTGTTCCCCGTGAAGATGGTCGGGCGAAAAGACCGCGATCACCTGGAGATCATCGCGGGCGATCAACTCGCGGTAGTCAGCCGTCCAAAAACCAATGCCACTCTCGCCGGCGATCCGGGCAATCTTCCCGCTGTCGCGCCCGCAAATGCCGCGAACCTCAAATCGCGTCGAGCGCTCGTGGCTGAGGTAAAGCAGATCGCGGCCCATCCCCAGGCCGATGATGCCCACGCCGAGGTCTTTCAC
>JAMOAF010000565.1 GCA_023621895.1 Planctomycetota bacterium | reverse complement strand
GGGCGCAGGCGAGGATCCTTGAAACCGTTTGGTGCAAGAAGTGCCTGAAAGGCACGTCCATCGAACTGCACGCCGGGAGGATGGAGGACAAGTGCCTTATCCTCGAGGGCAAATGCAAGACCTGCGGAAACGACGTAGTCCGACTCGTTGAACCAGAGAAATGACGCGGCGAGAAATCCACAGCCGCTGACTTTCCCGCAACTGCCGGAAAAGTACCAGGAGACGTTCGGCCACGAGACCCGCTCGCGGCACAAGGCGTTTCTCATCTGCTCATCGGGCGGATCGACGACGGCGGCAAGGAGTCGGTCGCCATCACGTTCCGGCCGTCCGGCATCGAGGCCCTCTCGGACGCGCACAGACCCGAGGAGGCAGCATGAGCCAAGGCGGACTGGGTGAAACAACGGAAGCTCTGGGCGGGGATCACACGATCTTGAACCCTGCCCGGATGCTTTCCAGGAGTTCGTTGATGGAAGCGACGGACTCGGGAGACGCGTCCTGTTCCCCGTCGCCAAACTCGATTCGGACGCGGAACTTCAGGGGCATGTCGATCTTGGTCTTGATCTCAAGAAGTTGCGGAATGAGGTCGCCCAAGTCCTGGATTTCGGACGGCTCGAGTTCCGCTTGGGCCACGAGCGTTTTCGCGCCCGGGCCGGGCCCTCCGTCTCCCCCACCTCCGCCGTCGACGCCCGTTTCTGCTACTTGCAGCTTCACCGAATTGGCAGCGGGCAGCTCGCACGGCCAGGGAGCGGAGTCCTCCGTCAGCGCGACGAATCGCGCCTGGATCGCCCCGCCCACGACGTCCCGCACCGTTTTCCAGGGCAGGGTGTGACCAGCCTGATTGGATAATGCGGTGGCGATTGACAGTGCGGTGGTTTGCCCCCCCTTCCACGCTGCCGGCAGGTTCTCCGGCAGGATTGCGGCTGCGGAAATGATCGCCGGTGGCACACGCAGCTTCGCTGCCGGCGACAGGACCCCGGCTGGAATCGTTTCGCCCAGCAGGCTTGACGGTCCAGAGAGCAGCCACACCTTGCCTGCCTCGACCGCCTCGTTCACGGCCGTCTCGACCACGTCAGCCGGCGCCTTGGGAACAGGCGCGGGTTCGGTGAATCCGCCCTTGTCGACCTGGACCACCTTGGTGCCGTCGAAGTAATCCATCACGGCCTGGACCGTGATCTCATCGCCGCCCCACAGGTCGGGCAGCGTCTTGGGCGCGAGCAACTCGCCCGGTATTTCGCCGAGTTCCGCTGAGTCGGGCAACACCAGCTCCAGCGCTGGGTCGCTCAGAGCCGCGTCGTCGGGCCGCGAGCGCCACCACGTTCGGAAGGTGCGGTCCGGCCGCGTCAGCTTCAGCACGAACGTGCCTTGCTCGCAGCCAGCGACCAGCGTCTCGACGATCGCCTGCGACTTGAGCATTTTCGGCAGGTGCGGCAACTGCGCGAACGCGCCCGCCAGATCCTTCACCCGCCGGCTCGTCTCGCCGCCCTTCCACAGGTTGTACGGGCCGTCGGGCAGTAGCGCCTCGGCGGTGATCGCCGTATCCTGCACCCGCGAGCGCGAGTCATTCTTGATGGTCTCGAAGTGCGGGTCTTCCGTGACCGTCAGCTTGAACGCCTGCGCCTCGTCCTTGTCCGAGACCGTCACCACGATACAGTATGCGTGGCGGATCGCCTCCGGTATGCGCGCCCTGGCCTTGTCCATGTTGATCTTCAGCGTCTGCAACCGGGCGACGTCGACCGACCCCTTCTGCTTCCTCTCCTCCTCGTTCTTGGGCGTCAGTTTGTTCCTCACGTGATCCCAGGCCAGGTAATCACAGACGCGGGCCTCGGCGGCGCTGAGGCCATCCTTCGACGCCGTCAGCAGGAGCACCGCGTTGCGAAACACACGCGGCTTCTCCGGCCCCGTCGTCTCGTCCAGAAACCGCCTCGCCTCCGCACTCGGCTTGCCGGAATCCGATGCGGCGCTGGGCGGCAGAACGGCATAGTGGAACAGGCCGTCGTCCTCGATGTCCCTGGGCCTGGTCGGCAGCGTGTGAACCCGCACGCCCGACGCCGACGCGCCGCTGGTCAGCGGCTTCAGCTTGCCGATCTCCTCGATCAGGCGGGCCTTCACCACGTCGGGCGAGATCTGCGCGGCGGCCGCCGATTGCATCTGGTTCAGGTTCGGGCGATTGCCCAGCCGCCACTGGCCGGGAAGCTGCCCGTCTTTCTCCGGCATGTTCGCGTCGTCCAGCCAATAGCTGTTCCGCGCCCAACGCCCCAGCCCCTTCTCCAGTTCGATCTTGTCCGGCCGGCACGGTCCGACGAGCAGCATCAGGTCGCGGGTCTTGGCGCTGCGGCCGGTCGGCTGCGAATGCAGGAACGTGGCCATCACCGCCTGCTCGATCTCGCGCAGCTTCAATCCCACCGACTCCGACTGCGCCTGGCGGGCGCTGCCAAGTTCGTTCTCGACGATGCCCGTCCACCGTGTCGCCTGGCCGTCGGTGACGATCGTGTCGGCGATGGACACCAACTCGCGGGCCGCTTCAGACAGGCCTTCCTTCTTGGGCGCGCCGAGGAACACCGCCGGGCCGACCAGCGGACTTTCGTCCCACTTCTCGGCCTCGCGGAGCGCCAGGGCAAACGTCCGCAGCACGCCGCGCGTCTTCTGGAACCGTTCGATGCCCGCCGACCACTTGCTGTAGAACACCTCGGTCAGTTCGGGATGGAACGGGTAGCTCTTGAGGTACCGCTCCTCGGCCGCCGCGCCGTTCTTGGCCGTCTGGTCATCCAGGGCGGCGATCCCCTTCAGGGCCGCGATCACGTGCTGCGGCCAGGTCCCGCGCAGCTCCACCGACTTCGGGTCGAACAACCGGCGCCGCAGCACCTCGGCCACGTCGTCTTTCTCCACCGGCTGGACCGCCTCCTCGCGCTGCCGCTGGAAGATGTCGTACAAATCGGAGACGATCTTCTTGCCCAGCGGGTCGGCCTGGTCCTTCGGTTCGCTCGACAGCAGCGACGCCACGATGCAGCACTTCTCCACCTTCGCCGCCGCCTGCGTGAGGTACTGGAAGAAGCCGATCAGAATGTCCAGGAAGCCGGGCTCGGCGTGGCAGCGGACCTTGGCGTACAGTAGAACCTCGTCCAGGAGGATCAGCGTGCCCATGCCTTTCTTGAGCGGCAGCGAGAGCAGTTGCGTTAGCGTGTTCTCCGCGGGGGGCGTGTTCCGCTCTTCGGCCTTTCCCTCGGCGTGCAGCAACTTGAGTCCCTCGTCCCCTGCGACCTGATAGGCCAGCAGGCTCCACGGCTGTTTGAGCCGCCGCACCGCGCCTTGGGGTGAGCGCACGTCGCAGCCGGTCTCCACGTCCAGCTTGTCGAAGCACAACGCCGCCACGCGGGCCTGGGGCGGCGCCTGGCCAATGGTCTCGGTGAACTCGCGCACGGCGGGCAGGTCCGGCAGGTTGTCCGGGTCGTGGACCAGGTGCCACATCGTGATCAGTGTATGCGTCTTGCCGCCGCCGTAGGTCAACTCCAACTGCCGGATCGCCTTGTCGTTCTTTCCGGCTAGCCGCAGGGCGACCTCCCGCACCAGGTTGCGGAGGTTGTGCGTGGGGAAGGTCAAGGCGAAGAACTCCTCGGGCTTCTCGTAGATCGGCCGTATGCCGGTCTGCATCATGACCTCGTAAAGGTCTGCCGCGAACATGTGCAGGGGCAGGTCGCCGCTCTTCAGGTCGTCGCGCAGGTTGACGACCCTGTGCCACGGGGTCCAAGGGAGTTTTGCCATTAATCGTTCCTCGTTGGGCTTGTGTGTCTACTGGCTGTCCGCGCGCGGATGAAGCTGCCGGTGATCCAGCAGGGCCCGCCGCGTTGTTTCGATTTCCTTCCGCAAGGTTTCCGCGTCCGGCAGTTGGGTCAGGTACTTCGAGGCGAACACGCGGGCGTTGATCCCGCCGGTGGCGTACTCGACCACCGCGTCGTCCTTGCCGCTGCACAGAATGATCCCGACTGGGTCGTTCTCGCGCGGTTCCGTCAAATGTTGCTGGGCGTAGTTCAGGTAAATCTGCCGATCGAGTTGCCGGACGGACCAGCCGCCGCGGATCGCTTCCGCCTCGTAAAAGGCCCGGGCGTGCGGCTTCTCGACCGCCATCAGCCGCACGTAATGCGACCAGGCGAGCGGGAACGCCGCAAACAGCCGCTGGTCGAATTCGGCAGACGGTGTCTGCCGAATTGCCAAGGCCCCCGATTCGGGCCGTGTAGCCTCACCCACCGATTCCGGCAGGTCCTCCGGCAGCCTAACCCTCGCTTCCAAAATTGCCGACGGTGTCGGCAATATCTCCCAGCCGAAATAGAAGTTCCGCATGCGGAAGAGGTTGCGCCACGCAAACCCCCGTCCAAAGCGAGCCGTCAAGTCCTTTCCCAGCCGCTTGAGCAACTCCGTCCCGTACTCCGCCCGCGCCTTG
>JAMOAF010000573.1 GCA_023621895.1 Planctomycetota bacterium | reverse complement strand
CTGGAGAAGGCAAACCAGGCGACCCGTGAGTCGCTTGCGGACGAAGAGAACCCGCCCGTCTGGAACCGGCGCGCCACGCTGGAGCTTCTTCGGAAGGAGGCCGAGGCACTTGTGACAGCACCCGACGACGGGCCGGAACCAGCGGCGCAGAAGAGCGCGGAGCCAACCGGCGACGCCGGCCTCAGCTTAACCGGCCCCTGCCAATGGGTGTTGCTCTGCCGCCGTGCCCGGCGACTTGTGGCCGAGGAGAACTGGAGCGAGGCAGCCGGCGCCTTCTCGGAAGCCATCGATCTGCGGCCCGACCGCTGCGATCTTTGGAAAGGACGTGGCGAGGCTCATGAGAAGCTCGATCAGTGGGACGCGGCAATGGCCGACTACCAGAAGGCCATCCAGCTGGAGCCCGAGAAGTGGGGGTCGTGGAAGACGCGGGCCGAGAGACTAGCACAGTCCGGGCACTCCGACAAGGCGATCGCCCTTTTCACAAGCCTTCTGGAACGACATCCAGACAGCGCGGAGATTTGGCAAGCGCGCGGCGCGGCACACCACGAACTGAAGCAGTGGGACCAGGCGATCAGCGACTACGGCCAACTCATCAAGTTGAAGCCGGATGATGTCAAAACGTATGTACAGCGTGCGATTGCCTACCGATGTTCGGGCCACTTGAACGAAGCGTTGGAAGACGCCAACACGGGCCTCCTGGCTAAGCCCGACCACGCGGGGCTGCTCCACGAGCGGGCAGTCATCTATGAAACGATGAAGCAGTGGGACAAGGCATTCGCCGACTATGACAAGGCAATCGCGCTCGCCCCGCAGAACCACTCCTTGTACAGGGATCGGGGCCGCGCGCATACCCAGTTGAACCAGTGGGACAGGGCACTCGCCGACTATGAGCAGGCCATCAAACTGAATCCAGATGACTACGTCACGGCGCTGACCCGCGCGCAGGTCCTGCTGATGGCCGGCCGGAGTGACGAGTATCGCCAAACGTGTCTCCAGATACTCGACCGGTTTGGGCAGTCGGAGGATTGGGAGGTATTCTGCCACGCGGCTCGCGCCTGCGTGCTTGCCCCCCAGGGGGTACCCGATCCGGCGGTGCCGGTCGACCTGGCCCGTCGGGCCGCCTCGTCGAATCCGAGAGACTGGACTCTCTACACCCTCGGGATGGCACATCTCCGTGCAGGAGACCTTGACGAAGCGGAACGGCGTTTTCAGGAATCGCTCAAGACAGCCCCGAATTGGAGGGCGCGTTTCCTAAACTGGTTTGGCTTGGCAATGGCCCACCACCAGCGCGGAGAAACGAAAGAAGCTCGACACTGGCGTGGTGAAGCCGTCAAGTTGATGGAGCAGCATCCCGGCCCCGCGCCGCAGAATCGAATCGAAGGCCAGCTGCTCCGGCGCGAGGTGGAGCAGTTGTTGGGAGGGATCGAGCAGGAGGGCGAGAGCAAAAAGGAAGAGTGAGACAACGGCAAAGAACAAGGCGAGAGCAGTTCGCAGCGCGTGGCTGCAAGCAGCCACGCTGCCGCCCCGGCGGCTGAACGCTCAACCCCTGAAACAACCCGGCCGGCGCGGTGAGCATTGACAAGCGCCGCTCGCGGCGGCCGGCGCCTGAAGATTCGCACTGCACGGTCCGCGCGGCGCGAACCAGACGGCGTTTGCATTGTACCGCGCGGACCAGGCCCAAGGTAAGGGAGCGAAAGTCATGTTCGGAAACCTGAAACACTGGGGGCGGTGGCTGCCCATCGCCCTGGGCATCTGGGCGGTGTGCGCGGCGGCCGCACTGGCCGCCAAACCGGTGACGCCGGCGTACACCATCGTGCCGTTCGTTTCGCCGCTCCCCCCGCAGGGTTGCACATCCGCTCAGAGTGAGATCCTGGACCTGAACGACTGCGGACAGGCGGTGGGGTTCGAGGAGTTCAGCGACGGCAGTTCGACATCCGTCTATCAGGCCCTCCACTTGGACATCGAGACCAAGACCTGCACCGTTTTGACGCGTGGCCGCTTCGCGACAGGCGTGAACAAACACAACCAGATCGCCGGACAACGCATGAGCGACGGGCGATCCGTGGGCATGTTCTGGAAGGCTCCGGATGACCCTGACCCGGTCGACTTGCCTCCACTCTCGAACGACACGCAGAGTTGGCCCGAGGCGATCAATGACGCCGGGATCATTGCGGGGGTTTCGCTCGACGACGATCACGCGTCCGTAAACGGCGTCGTCTGGATCGTCAAGGTCGGCCAAAGCGGCGTCGTTTCCGTCTACGGGCCATGGCAACTGCCTCCTCTCCCCGGCGACCCCCAAGGAGAAGGCCTCGATCTGAACCAGGTGATGGACGGATCGTGCCAGGTGACCGGAGCATCCATCGGTGCGGACGATTCTCGCGAAGCCGCGGTCTGGACGGTTGACGTCGATGGGACGGTGGCCATGCCGGGACCAGCGCAAAGCCTGGTGGAAAACGGCGCCTCGTCACTCGCCTATGGCATCAACATGTTTGGGGATGCCTGCGGCATGGTGGGCGTTGGCAACAAAAGCCTCCCGTTCCTTGCCCCCGCGGGCTTGACCGCCGAGGTGCTCCCGCTGCCCCGGTACACACAATACGGGCGAGCCTGGGACATCAACAACTTCGGAGATATCGTCGGACAGTTGGATATCTACCGGGTCACGGGATGGATCCACGGACCGGGGAATTATTACGCGTACTTGTGGAAAGGCGACAACCCGATCGACCTCAACACGCAGATTGATCGCGAGAGCGGCTGGGGGCGACTCCTGATGGCGACCGCGATCAACGATGCCGGCGTGATCGGCGGGCTAGGACTTTTTGACATCCCGTGGCGTGGATTTGTCCTGATCCCGAACCCAAAGTAAGCAACGCCAGCAAGAGGCCGGCCGGCGCGGTGAGCACTACCAGGCGCCGCTCGCGCCGGCCGGGAGCCTGAAGATCCGCACTGCACGGTCCGCGCAGCGCGAACCAAGCGGCCTTTTCATTGTACCGCGCGGACCAGGCCCAAAGTACGGGAGTGAACGTCATGCTTCGAAACCCCAAGAACTTGGGACGCCGGCACGCCGTGCAAAGGCGAAGACCGCTCTCTTTGGAGAGCCTCGAACCCCGCTGCTTGCTCAGCAGCTACTCGGTGGTCGATCTCGGTTTCCTTCCCGGAGCCTTCCGCACCTCTTTTCAGGATATCAACAACGCCGGCCAGATCGTCGGCTCCTGCGGGGAGCACGCCGTGCTTTGGACGCCCACGACTGCCAGGGACGGCACCGGCGCGATGACCGATCTGGGCATTCCGGAAGGCTACGACGTCAGCATCGCCAAGGCGATCAGCAGTGACGCGAGGATCGCCGGCGTAGCCGGCACGTACGACGCAGCGGCCTACCAGCCCTGCGTGTGGTCGCCCGGTTCCACGACCGCGCAAGTGATCGACAGCACGACCAACGGGGACGTGCGGGGCGTGAACAACCAAGGCAAGGTGGTCGGTTTCGTTATCGCCGGCGGGGAAGAACACGCTTGCGTCTGGGAAAGCGACGGTTCGGACGGATACGTTGCGACCGACCTGGACTCCATCTTCCCGCCGGCGGAGATCCCGGAACTTCCGGGCAATGGGACTTTCTGGCTCCGCGAGGCCACCGCGATCAACGACAACAATCAGATTGTCGCCAACGGCGTGTACCTGGAAGACGCGGACGGCGATAAATACGCCGAGGTCGTCCAGTATTGGGGATTCCTCCTGGAGGACCCGGACAACGATGGTTTCCACACCGGAGCGATCGCCGTCGCCAATCTCGGCGCGCTGGGCAGTCGGCAGTACACCTTTGCCAACGACATCAACAATCTGGGGCAGATTGTTGGCGCGTCCGTCGGGGCCAGGAACAACCAGGGCTTGCACGCCGTCCTCTGGCAAGATGGCGTGATGCAGGACCTGGGAACACTGCCCAAGGAAGTGTCGAGCCGCGCTTTCGGCATCAGTGACACGGGGCTGGTAGTCGGATACTCACAACTAGGTGGTGGTTCTTATCCGCACCCGTTCCTCTGGCAGAACGGCCGGATGACCGCCCTCAACACGATGATTCCGGCGGATTCCGGGTGGACTCTCCGCTATGCCAACGCCGTCAATGACCGGGGAGAGATCGTCGGAACAGGTGAAGTTCCCCTTGACGTGGAACACTACGCGTGGCGCGGCTATCTGCTGAGCACCTCGGTCACGTGTCCCACGATCTCGATCGGCGACGCCTCGGTGACGGAGGGGGACGACGGAACGACCGCCGTTCAACTGGGAATCACGATTTCCGAGCCGGCCGGCGCCGGCCAGTCGATCAGCGTGGATTACTACACGACCGGCTGCTACAACGACAGCGCCAGTCCCGACCTGGATTTCATCACGGCGGCGGGCACGGTGACGTTCGGTGAGGGCCAGGCGAGCCAGGTCGTCACGGTCCAAGTCAAGG
>JAMOAF010000222.1 GCA_023621895.1 Planctomycetota bacterium | reverse complement strand
GATCGGCTTCCAGATGGCGCTGGTCGTTGCCCTTGCCTGGCTGCTGAACGCAAACCGGGTCGTCGGCATCCCATTTGTGTGGATTTCCAACCCGGTGACATTGGTGCCCATCTACTTGCCGAACTATTACGTGGGCCGGTGGATCGTCGGCAGCAGGGTGCCTCCGCCGGATTTCGCCGGCTTTGCCAACGTGACGGGGGGCTGGCTGGCGATGGTCCGCGCCTGGTGGACGATCACTTGGCATGGCCTGTTGCCGCTCTGGCTCGGCAGCCTGATCGTGGCCACGGTTTTGGGCGTGGCGAGCTACTTCACGACTCACTTGGGAGTCGTTGCCTACCGGCGCAAGATGCGGGAGTTTCGCGCTGACCGGCTCGAACGTTCTGGCGGCTCTTGCGAGCCGCCTGCGGCCCCGCCCGCAACTCAGGAAGAGAAGGTCTCCGTTTGATCGAGCCGGCGGTGGTCGCGCTGGCGCGCTGCGAGGCACACCCTTCGGCGGTCTTCGCCGCGGGCCTATTTTGACTCCAAGGCAAAGTCAAGCGTGTTCTTTCCCGGCTTGACGTCGACCTTCAACGTGGAGTTGGCGTTATACTTCGCGGGGATCGGCACTGTCCCCGGTTCTCCCATCGGCCATTCGAAGCTGACGGTGTTGGAACCCACCTTGGCTCCATAGACGCCGTGAGTGAAGACCAGGTCGTACTCTCCTCGCTACGAGAATCATCCGGGTCAGGCTCTGCCTGCTGCCGGGCGAGTTTCGACCGCGATCAGTACTCGCCGATCGGCTGCCGGTCGTTCTTCGCGCACAGCCGCTCCAAGGTGCTGTCGATCCACGCGCCGTTCTTTAGCGCGGCGCTGATGGCAGTCCTGTAGTTGTAGTCAATCGTCTCGCTGATGAAGCGGACGGAACCATCGCAAAGGGCGAATTGAGCGCCGCCGGGATGGGTGCTGTAGAAGCCGCGGGATTGGTGGACTCGATTGGACGTCGTGTAGTTGATCCCGTTGTAGGGGATTCCGACTGCGGCCGTCACCGAGCGATTGCGCTTGTACTGGCTGACTTCCGAGCTGAACCCCAAGTCAACCCGGCGGGAATCGTCAGGTTGACGTAGAGAGGGCGAGTCCCGACTTGCAGCACGTCGTTCAACGATGCCTGCTCGACGAACGGCAGCACCATTGCTCCCCAACTCCAAAGCGACCGTTCAGCAATCGCCTCGTCCTGCGGGAAGTCGGTGATGAAGCCCGAAGGAAACGTGCGATGGGCATCCGCGTAGTTGTGAACTCCCAGGCCGAGCTGCTTGAGGTTGATCGAGCACTGCGATCGCCGCGCCGCCTCCCGCGCTGCCTGCACGGCCGGCAAGAGCAACGCGATCAAGATTCCAATGCGCAAAGCCCGGCTGCGCGATCCAAGACGCTCAAGGATTCTCGCAGAACCCCGAGGTGGTGTAATAGGCCAGATTGGGTTGCGTGGTGTCGAGCCGGCCAAACTGGGCCACGATGTTCACGTCGGAGCGGACGCGAACCGAATACTGGGTCAGCGGGGGAATCTCCAGGCCGCCAATATCCTGAGGGTGATCCAGTCGGAGGCAGCGGATCCGCTCGGGCAACACCGTCACCGGAATCCCTTGGACCGGATCACGATCCTCGAAGTAGAAATCGAGCAAGACTTGGGCCGGCCTGCTCTGCGTGTTCAACAACATCAGCGCCTCATGGGCCTCGACGAGCCCATCGCCGTTTTTGTGGGGCAAGTAGCCATCGGGGAAGTACCATGTCCGCGCCCCGCCCGAGGACACGGTCTGCTTGCTGGATTCTGCCATCGTAGGGCACTCCTTCGTGTCGTCACGCCGACGAATATACTTGGTCGTTGAAGCCTGTCAACCTGCAATCCAGAAGATTTCTTCCGCGGCCCCGGTCCCCCGTGGGTCTTCTGTCGCAACTCCGTCCATGGCAACCGGTCGCCATGGCGAGAGAAAGTAACGCGGCCCGCTGGTGGGTAACAACCTCTCGTCTTCTCGGGTCAAGGGGCATTCGTTGTGCGCGGCGTGGCGGGCTCTAGCGCATCCGGCGCGTGCTGTTGCGGACGATCAGCTCGGGTTCCAGGAGCAGCGTCACGTCGGCGTGATGGCGGTTCTCGATCGCGTCGATCAGGGCGTTTACCGCCAAATCGATGATCCGGTGGTAGGGCTGGCGGATCGAGGTCAGCGAGATGCGTGCCGTCGACGAGATGTCGAGGTCATCGACACCCATGATCGCCACGTCGGGTCCGACGCGCATGCCCATGGCGTCGGCCGACTCCATCGCCCCGATCGCGCAGAGATCGTTCACGCAGAAGATGCCGTCGCAATCCGGCGCGCGCTTCATGAGCTGCTGAAATCCCAACTTGCCGGCGTCGATCGTCAACCCGCCGGCAACGGTCGGGACCTGGTCCGCGTCGCCGCCGTACATGGCAACGGCATCGAGAAAGCCCTTGCGGAGTTGCAGGAAGGCACTGAAGGAGTTCATCTGAGAATCGGCCATCAGCATCCCCAACCGCCGGCACTGGATGTCGAGCAGATGTTCGGCGGCGAGCCGCCCCGCGGCGACCAGGTCGTTGGAGACGTATCCGCCGCGATAGCTCTCCGGGAGCGTATCGACGAGGATGCAGGGCACCGACGATCGAGCGAGCAGATCGGCAGTCGCCGGGTTCTTCTCGTTGAGGCAGGCGAGCACTCCGCGAACCCTCGCCGAGATCATGTTCTCGACGGCGCGCAGTTCGTGTTTGCCGTCCCAGTGGCTGTCGGCAACCATCACCTGGTAGCCGCGTTTGCCGGCGAGCACGTCGGTGCTGCGAACCAGCAAGGCGGAGAAGGGGTTGGCGATGTCGTTGACGAGGAAGCCTATCGACTTCGGGCTGCCGAGGCGCAAGGTTCGCGCGGCGAGGTTGGGAAAGTATCCCATTTTCCGCGCCGTGGCGATCACTCGGTCTCTCGTTGCGGCGCTGATGCGGGACCCCGGTTGGAAAGCGAGCGAGACGCTCGTTTCGGAAACCCCCGTCGCTTCGGCTAGCTCTCGGATCGTCACTCGCCGTGAGACGGCAGAGCGGCGAGACTTTCCGTTGTCGGTTGGAGTCATGATCTCAGTCAGAAGGTCAAAGGAAGTGTGAAAACGCACAGTTCCGAAAACAATTTCGCCCCAGCCCGAAGCCCCCGCCCCTCGGTTGTTCTGGGGTTCGCGAGACCAACGATGGCTCGGCGGGGCGGGCACACCCCCATCTTCTGGGGGAGACTTAGGTTTGTCGTCGAACCACAACATTTCATTGTAACGACGATTCACGCCGCGTCTAGTCATCTGCGCGGAGGCATTTACGCTCGGCGCGGGGAAAACGGCGGAAAAGCCGGAGAATTTCGGTGCCCCCCCGCCCGGCTTACACCGGGGGCTGAACGCGAAATTGCCTTTTTTTCTTTTTTTCTTTGGAGCGTATTGACACGGGGATACCGCTGGATATACTCATACAAGTGTGACGATAAACCGCAACGTCCTGCAACGCGAGGGAGGAGCCCCATGCCCCGCAATCTTCGCTGGATGTCTGTATGTTGTCTGTCCGCCTTCTTGCTCGCCGCGGCTTCAGGCTGCGGCTCTGGCGATCCCCGCAACCGGCAGGCGCTTTCTGGAAAGGTGACCCTGGGCGGTCAGCCGCTCGACCAAGGGATCATTGAATTCAGCCCCGAAGATAGCGGGGGCATGGCCAGCGGCGCGACGATCGCGTCGGGCCAGTACACGATCGAGCGCGACAAGGGCCTGCCGCCGGGGAAATACCGCGTGCGGCTGTACTCGGCGGGCGACGTGGTCAAGTTGCCGGACGGCCCTCCCGGCCCGCCGGCCCCGGGGCAGGGGGTCGTCGGCGAGGAGCGGATTCCTCCCGAGTACAACATGAAGAGCACGCAGGTCGTCGAGGTGGTGTCCGGCGGCGCGAACGCCTTCGACTTCGACGTTCCCGCCAAGCCGAAGTAGCCGATCACAGCTCGTCTGGTTATGGTCTGATTTCCCTTTCAGTCTTTCGTTCAAGGAGAATAGCGATGGTTGTCCAAGTGGGTAGGAAACAAGGGTGGCGGGCGAACGGTCCAGTCGCCTGCCGGCACGTCGGGTTCACGCTCGTCGAGCTACTCGTTGTAATTGCGATCATCGGCATCCTCATCGCGCTGCTCCTGCCGGCCGTGCAGGCCGCGCGCGAGGCGGCGCGGCGATCGCAGTGCACGAACAACCTCAAACAGGCCGGACTGGCAATCCACAACTACCACGACACGTACAAGACGATGCCCATAGGAGCTTACAACTGCTGCTGGGGAACGTGGATGGTCAGCATGCTGCCGTACGTCGAGCAGGCCTCCCTGGCCGAGAAGTGGGTGTACTTCGATTGGTACAGCAGCGCGAACAACCAGCGAGTGACCAAGCAGCGGTTGTCCGTCTTTACATGCCCCAGC
>JAMOAF010000197.1 GCA_023621895.1 Planctomycetota bacterium | reverse complement strand
GTAAACGCGGCAACCGGCCGCTTCACCATCCGGAACGGCAGGAACATCGCCACAGCCGGAGCCTTCAGCAATGCCGGCGTGGTGACCATCGGCGACCTGAGCCTCTTCACCGCCAATGGCGTGTTCACGAACACCGGTGAGTTGCAGCTGCGCGGCGGTGTTTTCACGGCTTCGGGTTATCAGCTGACCAACAGCGGAAGCATCAATGGTTTCGGCACACTGGATCCTCTGCTGGTCGGCAATGCCGGCTCCATGATCGCAGATGGCGGAACGCTGGCGGTTTCTCAGATTTCGGGAAACGGCGGCACCGTTCAGTCAAACCCCGGCGCGACGCTTCAGGTCCTGGGCCCGGCTTCCGCCGGAACCCTGATCAATAACGGCAGTCTGTCGCTCTCGAGTTCCGGCATCACGGTGTACACCGACTACCGGAACGCCAATTTCGGCACGGGCAACAGCTTCCGTGCGCGCGCCAATGTTCTGGGCACCGGCCTGATTCTGGCCAGCGGCGATGTCGGCCTCAGTTTGAGCGGGGCGGGAATCAGCGGGGGGACGACTGCAACTCCGACCCTCGCGCTCGGCAACGTGCACGCAGGGGTCGCCAGCAGCGGGTCCTTCAACATCAACAACACCGGCACAACCGGCCCGGTACTGCGTGGCGCCGTTCAGAATACCGGCATCACGGTACCCGGCCTTGGCGTAACGGCACAGAACTATGGACCTGTCGCGCTTGGCGGCTCGGAGACGGTCAGTTATACCTACACCCCGGCGGCAGGCGGTGTTCTGTCCGGACAGACCTTCAACGTGGTCACCAACTTCGACAATGTTCCCGGCAAGACCGTCACGGTGACCGGCGCTGCCTATAACCTTGCCATCGGCAGTGCGACCCCGTCACGCCTGGACTTTGCCAACCAGCGGGTGGGCGGGACGGCAACGCAGGCGCTTATCGTAACGAACGCGGCCCCGGCGGGGTCTTACACGGAAGGGCTCAGCGCGAACTTCGGTACGGCGGCGGGAGCCGCTCAGAATGTCGGCGGCCCGATCATCCGGCTCGCGGGCGGCGCCAGCGACTCGGGCACGATGGGTGTGCGTCTCGACACATCCGCCGCAGGAGCGAAGACGGGCAGCGTGACCTTGCATTACGTCTCCGACGGCACCGGCACGAGCGGCCTCGGCGTCACGGAACTGACGTCCCAGACGATCAACGTTTCCGGCCATGTGTACCAGGTTGCGCAGCCGACGCTGACGTCGAGCAACATCGCCTTCACCAATCGGCACGTGGGGGATGCGGCGACGCAGTCGCTGACGATGACCAACACGAGCGCCGCCCTGGCGGGGTACCAGGAAGGGCTGAACGCGAGCTTCAGCGGCGCCTCGTCCGGGATCACGGGGAGCGGCACGATCGTCAACCTGGCGCAGGGCGCGAGCAGCACGGCCCTGGCGGTGGGGATCGACACGTCGACGGCGGGGGCCAAGAGCGGCACGGCGACCCTCGCCCTGGCCTCCAACGGCACGGGGACGAGCGGCCTGACGGAACTGACGCTGGCCCCGCAGACCGTGAACGTCTCGGGCAGCGTCTACCGCCTGGCCAACGCCGTGATCAACAATGCGGGGACGTTCAGCTTCGGCAACGTCCACGTGGGCGACACGGTGCAGCAGGCGCTCTCCATCACCAACAGCGCGGCCAATGACGGCTACTCGGAGCGGCTCAACGCGGGCTTCGGCGGCGCCACGGACGGGCGCATCACCACCAGCGGCAGCATCGCGCAGCTGGCGGCGGGGGCCACCAATGCGAGCAGCATGGTGCTCGGGGTCAACACCGCGGCGGCGGGCGCTGTCAACGGCATGGCCACGGTGAACTTCGCCTCCGACGGCACGGGGACGAGCGGGCTGGGCATCACGGTCCTGCCGTCGCAGAGCGTGACGGTGACCGCGACGATCGAGGGCGGCGTTTACCGGCTGGCCAGCCCGGTCATCCAGACGGCGCAGCCGGTCAACTTCGGCAATGTCCGGATCGGCACGGCGGTAACCCCCCGGGCCCTTTCGATCCTGAACAGCGCGCCGAACGACGGCTACTCGGAGCGGCTCAACGCGAGCGCCAACGGGACTACGGGCGGGGTGACCGCCGGCGGTTCCTTCACCCTGCTGGCCCCGCAGGGGGTCAACAGCACGGCGATCCAGGTGGGGCTCGACACCTCGGTGGCGGGGAACCGGGGCGGGGCGGCCACCATCACCTTCCAGTCCGACGGCACGGGGACGAGCGGGCTGGGGATCACGGCCCTGCCGTCGCAGAACGTGCAGGTCACGGGCAACGTCTACCGGCTGGCCAACCCGGCGCTGAACACGCCGAGCGTGACGCTGGCGGCGCGTGTCGGGGATGCCGGCCCCACCGCCTCGATCGGCCTCACCAACAGCTCGCCCGATGTCTACACAGAGGGCCTCAATGTCACACGCGGCGCAACCGCAGCGGGATTCACGTCTTCGGGCGGCATCGGCAATCTGGCCGCCGGCCAGACCAGCAGCTTGAATGCGATCCAGGTAGCCCTCAATACCGGCACGGCGGGCAGCTTCTCGGGTACGCAGGCGCTGGCCTACGTCTCCACGGGGGCCGGCACCACGTCGTCGCCGGATGTCTCCGTCGGCAGTGGTTCCGTCACCCTCGCGGGCAGGGTCTACACGCCCGCGGTGGCCAGTGTCAACACGACCCCCGTCGACTTCGGCATCGTGCACGTGGGCGACGTGGTTGCCGCAAGGAATGTGGCGGTCACCAACGCCGCGACGGCCACGGCCCTGAACGATGTCCTGGTGGGTACAATCAACACGGGCGGTTCCTCTTCCTTCAGCGCGGCAGGCGATCTCGGTTCCGGTCTCGGAGCGGGGCAGACGAACAGCACCTCGCTCAACGTCCGGGTGAACACCGGCATCGCCGGCATATACAACGGTGCCGCCAACCTGGCGCTCTCGAGCCACAACGCGGATATGGCGGATCTGCCGCTTGCCACGACGGCCGTCGCGCTCAGCGCCACCGTGAACAATTACGCCAACCCGGTCTACAACCGTGTGACGGGTGACGGCACCCTCAGCGGCGGCGGGTTGAGCTACACCCTGGATTTCGGCGAGGTCGTGCAGAATGCGGCTGCCGGGACGACGACCCTGCGGCTGCTGAATTCCGTCGTGGGGCCTGCCGACCTGCTCGAAGGGTCCTTCACCTTCGACGTTGCTCTGTTCGGGTTGAGCGGGTTCAACAGCTTCCCGGGCCTGGGGGCCGGTCAGGGCCTCGACGGGCTCATCATCGCGATGAACACGGACAGCCTGGGCACCTTCTCCGAAACGATCACGCTGCATGCCTTCGGGTACAACGCCGGCGGTTACCGCGGAGCCTTTGACGTGAGCCTCCTTGTGCGCGGCTCCGTGGTCGAAGGAAGCGCCGTGCCGGAGCCCTCCTCCATCATCCTCATCGGGCTGGGTCTTGCCGGGCTGGCCGCTGTGCGAAGAAAATTCAGAGGATAAATCGTACCAGATCCAGATCACACAAAGAGGGGTGCCCCGCGCGGAGCATCCCTCTTTCTTGTCGGAGCCTGCGCCCTGTAGTCAGCCTTTCTTCAGCTGGTTCGCCACGGCCTGGGTGGCCCTGGCGATTGCCTCGGGGTCTCCGAGATAGTAGCTGCGGGTGGGGGTCAAATCGTCGTTCAACTCGTACACGAGAGGGATTCCCGTAGGGATGTTGAGCTCCACGATCTCGCTTTCGGGGATGTTGTCCAGGTACTTGACCAGCGCCCTCAGGCTGTTGCCGTGGGCGGCGATGACGACGCGCCTGCCCTCCCGGATGGTCGGCGCGATCGTTTCGTGCCAGTAGGGCAGAAAGCGATCCACCGTGTCCTTGAGGCACTCCGTCAGGGGGATTTCTTCGGGTTTGAGGTCCCTGTAGCGGGGGTCCCTGCCGTTCCAGCGGGGGTCGTCCGCCGTCAGGGCCGGTGGGCGGATGTCGTAGCTGCGGCGCCAGATCTTTACCTGCCTCTCGCCGTGCTTCTCGGCCGTCTCCTTCTTGTTGAGCCCCTGGAGGGCCCCGTAGTGGCGCTCGTTGAGCCGCCAGCTGTTATGGACGGGGATCCACATGAGGTCCATCTCCTCGAGGACGATCCAGAGGGTCTTGACCGCTCGCTTGAGAACGGAGGTGAAGGCGACGTCGAAGACGTAGCCCTCCTTCGCAAGGATCCGGCCGCCCTGGTGGGCTTCCTCGATCCCCCTGTCGGAGAGCCCCACGTCCGTCCATCCCGTGAATCGGTTCTCCCGGTTCCAGGTGCTCTCGCCGTGCCGGATCAGAACGAGCTTGTGCATGGGGCCCCTCGCAGTCTCGGATTTTCGGGTTGGTTATAGCCTGTTTGGGGACGACAGGTCAACGATTTCCATGCGGTGGTTCGCCTCGGGGTGCCTGGAGGACGGGCCTTCCGTGAGCACGGCCAGGTC
>JAMOAF010000350.1 GCA_023621895.1 Planctomycetota bacterium | reverse complement strand
AGGCTAGTTCAGCAACTCCTGCTGCCGCTTGAGATTGCACGCCATGACCGACTCGATGCAATCGAATGCTTGCGTCGCCCAGGAACCATTTTCGGACGCATTGTATTTTTAAATTTAGCCAAGTTCACAAATAGGTCAAGATCAAGTTCGCGAAATGGCTGTGGAGCTTCCTGCCATCATCGATAGCGGGCTGAGTCTCCGGCACTTCCCGATTGCTTTCCGACAAGAAAATCAGTAAAATCAGATATAGCTGAATTATCTGAAACCGGGGATTCGCCAGGTGAAACATGGCCCGATCCAAGAAACCGGCCTGCTGCAAGCCGGCTGTTGACGATTCCGCCAGCTACCACGTGGAGTCGATCGTCACGGTCGACGAGCGGGGGCAGATGGTGCTGCCGAAGCAAATTCGCGAAAAGGCGCGAATCGCCCCCGGCGACCGCCTCGCGCTGGTCACCTGGGCCCGGGGGGGCCGAGTTTGCTGCATATCGCTGATCAAGGTGGAAGAGTTGACCGAGATGGTCGGCGGATTCTTGAACTCGCTGACGGCGACGAGCCAATCGGGCTCGCAGTGAGATGCCAAAGAGAAGGAGCAGACAGCAATGAGCGACAGAATTGCGGATGCGGTGCGATCCAAGTATGCGTCGGTGGCCAGGTCCAGCCTGTCCAACCGGAACGACGGTGTCCGGGCTGTAGCCGAGGCCTTTGGCTATTCGAAACAGCAGCTTGACTCGATACCGGCCGAGGCGAACATGGGGCTGTCTTGCGGCAACCCGACGGCACTGGCCAACCTGAGGCCCGGGGAAGTCGTCGTCGACCTCGGATGTGGTGGGGGGCTCGACGTGTTTCTCGCCGCTGCCAGGGTCGGGCCGTCGGGAAAAGCGATCGGCATCGACATGACGCCCGAGATGATCGAGCGCGCCCGGGCCAACGCGGCGAGGGGAATCGACGGCAAGCCGATTGCGAACGTCGAGTTCCACCTGGCAACGATTGACCGCCTGCCATTGCCGGATCGGTCGGTCGACTGCGTCATCAGCAACTGCGTCATCAACCTTGCGCCCGACAAACCCGCCGTGTTTCGCGAGATTGCGCGCGTTCTGAAGCCGGGGGGGCGCGTAGCCGTCAGCGACATGATTCTCAAGAAGCCGCTGCCGCCGGAAATCGCCGACGATCTAACCGCCTACGTCGGCTGCATCTCCGGCGCAATCTCGGCCGAGGAGTATCGCGGCGGGCTCCTGGAGGCCGGCTTCGCCGAGGTCGCAATCGTCGACACGGGGGCGGATCTGAACGCCTACGCCCAGGTCGAGAACCAGGGCGGTTGCTGTTCGGCGCCCAGCCTGCTGCCGATCGAATCGGCGCCGCGCGGCGGGTGCTGTGGTTCGGCGCAGCCGTCTTCGGCCGGTTCCAGCCAGGTTCACACGGGGCTCCATCGGTTGATCGCCAGATACGACATCAACGAGTACGCCGCCAGCGCGAAAGTCTTTGCCGTCAAGCCAAAGTGAGCGCCAAAGTCACGGGTCGTCGTTTCGGACATCGCGGCCGCCCAGTCCGGAACTGGCAGGGGCGGACCTGCCGGAACCGCGCAGGGCAGAAAGGGAGATACCCGGCGCGTCGGAGTTCTCTCAAGGCGTTGTCGCTTCCAAGCCAGCGGCAACGCCCTTGCTGGCCGCCCTATTTGAGCAACTCTTGCTGCCGCTTGAGGTTGCACGCCATGACCGACTCGATGCAGTCAAAAAAATCCATCACGCACTTGACGCGAAGCCGGTAGAACACCATCTGCCCCCGTTTGTCGTCCTCGATCAACCCGGCGCCCTTGAGGACCGCCAGGTGCCGCGACACGGTGGACATGTCGGAGCCGATCATTTCGGTCAGTTCGCAGACGCACCGCTCCCCGGCCTTCGACAGCTCATCGACGATCAGCAGCCGCGCTGGATGGGCTAACGCCTTGACGATCTTTGCCCGGGCTTCGTATTTGGCTTGCGTTTTTGCGTCCATCGGCACTCGAAGGGAAAAAAGTCAGTGGCTGGCCGTCGGGCTGGATATCCCAAGAAACCCGGTGATCCGTATCCGCAATCTAGCCGAATCGGCCGTTTGTGCAACTGCACTCGCCCCTTGGGCAGCACGCCGGGGGGCCGCCCTTGCAGGTCATCGGTCGGCTGTTACTTGCAAGTTTAGCCAAATACACACGGCACGTCCAGGCTTGGCCGATTTCTTCGCTTTCCGTGCTTCCCCCAGAGGCTTTCCAGTCCGGCCGGAAACCACGTGGGTCTTCTCGGAAAGCAGGCACGCCCGTCAGGGCAAGGTTCATGGTTCAATTCGAATCGGTCAGGACCACCGAGGTCTCCACCTGCCGGTCGGGGATCGTTCAATACCTCGCGAGCAGGCGATTTTTCTCCTCCTCGGAAACCTGCCGGAACCCGTGCCGCTCGTAGAACCGGATCGCCCAGGTCGCCGCCGCCCAGGTGCCGACGAGGACCGGCCGCGCGGCGAGCTTCCGCAGTTCGCGGAGCAACGTCCCACCGATTCCCTGACGCCGGCTGGCGGTCCGCACGTAGGCATGGCGAACGAGCGTCACGTCCTGTACATCCTGAATGCCCATCACGCCGAGCAGCTCGCCATTTTCCTCGTAGCCCCAGAACCGCACGCCGCTTTCGATCTCGTGGCGCAGTTCCTCTCTCGGCATGTAGGGCTCGTGCCAGCGGTCCCCGGGGATCACGCCCTTATACGCCCGGGCGGCATCGTTGATGATCGAGTGGATGGCCTCGAAATCGGCATCGGTCAAGGGGCGGATAGCTACCTCAGAATCAATCTCGAGCTCCTGAGAATGCTCGCTGGTCTTCATCCCTGGTTTCTCCTCGGCGCAGCCCTCGACGACGATCGCCCGGGAAATAGCCGACTGCTCTCGCAAAGGGCCCAGTCTTGCATATTCGGCGGAGCGGAAACAGGCATGGACTTGATCCAGGTTGTCGAACTCGATCAGGATCACCCGCTCAGGCCGCCACTGGCCCGAAATCGGCGTGATCTTGCCGCCTCGGGCCAGGTATCGGCCGCCGAACGATTCGACAACCTCGCGAACGCTCTCCACGTAGCGGCCGTAGACCTCGACGTCGAGGACCTGGATCTCGATAATCATGTAGGCGGGCATAGTATAGCCTTGACAGGACGGGATTTTTCGGCACGGCTCGAGGCTCGATTGCCAATTCCCGCGCCAGCGTGCTCGGTTCCGCGCCTGCCCGTTTGGGTGAACCAGAACTCGCGGCCGGTGTCTTCCCTGGCTATGATCGATAGTCTATCCCAGTCGGGCGCCGGTCCGACAGAATAGCAGCAAGACACCGGGACAGGGCGGCCGGTTCAAGCATTTTTTCGGCCTTCGGTGCTGGTCGCCGTAGACGGGGCTTGACCTGCGCGGGTCGGCGCTATTTCCTATGCTACTGACACGTACGACAACTCGCCAGCCCGCCACGGACCTGGGCGGGCCATTGGACGAGAATCGGGCGGAGCACCGGACCCTCACTACCCGTGGGGCCGGTTTATACAAGTTCTGACCCGCCAATGCACGTAGGGGTGTTTCAAGTGGCTGATCGAGTCCACAATCACGAGCGCTTGATCCTGTCCGTCGGCACCCAAGTCGTCGCGCTGCGCGACGTGACGGCCGACGGGGGCAAGACACTGCACCCGAAGGGCGCCGTCGGTGTCGTCGTCCGCTCGCCGAGCGATCCTGCGGCTCCCTACCGGGTCCGGTTCCTCGACGGTGTGGAGGATACGCTCGCCAAAGGGGACATCATGTCGCTGGCCAGGTACAAGGAGGGCGAGATCGGCGATGCAGATTTCGTGGCGAAACACGGCACCTTGTACGAGCGGGTGATCTATCGCTGTGTGATCGGTTCCAGGGCCTACGGGTTGGATCATTCCGAGTCCGACACGGATCGGCGGGGCGTCTATGTGCCGCCCGCCGACCTGCACTGGTCGCTCTATGGCGTCCCGGAGCAACTCGAAAACGACCAGTCACAGGAAGTCTACTGGGAAATCCAAAAGTTCCTCGTGCTCGCCTTGAAGGCGAACCCCAACGTGCTGGAGTGCCTCTTTACGCCGCTGGTGGAACTGGCCACGCCCCTGGCCGAGGAACTGCTCGCCATGCGGACTGCCTTTCTGTCCCGCATGGTCTACCAGACCTACAACGGCTACGTGATGTCGCAGTTCAAAAGGATGCAGGCCCATGTCCGCAACCGCGGAGAAATGAAGTGGAAGCACGTGATGCACCTGATCCGGCTGCTAATCTCCGGCACGACGGTGCTGCGGGAAGGTTTTGTGCCCGTGCGGGTGGAGGAGCATCGAGAGAGGCTGTTGGCCGTCAAGCAAGGCGAAATGCCGTGGGAGGAGGTAGACCAGAGGCGGCGCAGCCTGAACGAGGACTTCGACGAGGCGGTCCGGCACACTTCGCTGCCGGACCGGCCCGATGACGAGCGGGTCAACC
>JAMOAF010000205.1 GCA_023621895.1 Planctomycetota bacterium | reverse complement strand
GCTGCTTCACGCCCGTCGGCGCTGGAGATTTCGGCCACCGCGGCGGGCAACGTCGTCACGCTCGACGGCCCGATCACGTTCGTCGACAACGCCGGGCCGCTGGAGCACCTGAACCGCTACGACACGACGGCCAAACGCGACGACGGCCTGGGCAAGCACATCCAGCTCTTCCTCAGCGGGCGCGGCCCGTACGTCGAGCAGGATCCCGCGTTCTACAACCTCACCGGTTCCTACACGACCAACCGCCGCGCGGTCACCACGCCCGGCGTCCTCGGCTATGCCAATTCGCTCTACGGCGACCAAACCTCGGGGACGAACAAGCTTTACGGGGACCCGAGCAATCTCAACCGCTTCACCAACTTCCGCCGCGGCCAGAACAACAACTACGAAGGCGTTTACATCGACGACATCATCATCGGTTTCGCCGAACGCGGCGAGATGGTGACCGGCGCTCCGGCGAATACGACCAGCTTCACGACGCACACCCAGGTTACCACGACCCCGATCGTCACCGAGGGCGCGTACCAGTTGGAAATCCGCCGCGGCGAAGACTACGGCCAGCTCGTGCAGTGGGACAGCGTGCCGACGGACGACTGGGACTGGCTGCGGCTCAACCAGTGGATTGACACGAACGACCGGTTGGCCAACGGGTTCACGCTGATCGTGCCGCCGGCGTCCGAGATCGCTCATCGCGACACGTTCGTCCTCAGCGACGGATTGCACCAGCGGACGTTCATCTTCCTCGACACGACGATGGGCGGCGGCGCCGGGAGCATGAAGGCGATCTACTTCAACTCGAAAATGGACGCCTCGGCGATGGCCGACGCCGTCGCCGCGGCGATCAACCAGGTGGCGCTCGAGCCGGCCGCCACGCGATTGGGCATCACCGCCGTCTCCGGCGCCAGCAGCGAGCGGGTCATCTTGTTCGGCGCCGCGAAAGTCGCCGGGCTCAACTATATCATCTACGGGCCCGACCCGGACGCCGCGCTGGTGGGAACCACGTTCCCGCAAGGCCGCGTGGTGATCACCGAAGCCGTCAACGCCGCGGACGCGACGGCCGCCCAGCGGCTGGTCGAGAACATCCTTGGCCCCGGCGTGACCCTGGTGCCAGGCAGCGCCACGTACGCCGGCGGCATGCGGTCGGCCGGCTTCTGGTCCGACGGCGTCAACAAGGGGATCATCCTGGCCACCGGCACGGTGTATAACGCCGAGGGGCCGAACCTCAGCGACGCCAGTGGGAATGCAACCACGGAGAACATCGCTTCCGGCGACGGCGACGCGGACCTCGACCAGCTCGTCTGGCCGCTGACGACCGAAGACTCCTCGGTGCTCGAGTTCGACTTCGATTTCGAGGGGGGCGACCTGACCTTCGAATTCGTGTTCGCCTCGGAAGAGTACAACGAGTGGACGTATTCCGTCTACAACGACGTCTTCGCATTCTTCCTCGAAAGCGCCGACGGCGTCTCCTTCCCGAAGCAGAACCTCGCCCTGGTGCCCGGCACGTCGATCCCGATTTCGGTCAACACGATCAACGGCGGCAGCCCCTACGGCGATCCCAACGCTTCGTATCCGGAATACTTCAACAACAACGCGATGGACGACGGCGGAGCGTTCCTCGGAGAGATCGGCTACGACGGCTTCACCGACATCCTCACTGCGCGGGCGATCGGCCTGGCGGCCGGCCGCTACCACATGAAACTGGCCGTTTCGGACACCGACGACCGGCTCCTCGACACGGCCGTGTTCGTCAAGGCCGGCACATTCTCGAATGTCGACACGGGAGAGCAGCCGGACCAGTTCCAGGTCGTGCGGACGAACATCGGCGACAAGAATCACGAGCGGCAGAAGGGCCAGATCGTAATCGCCGGCAACAGCGTGATGTATTCGCAGAATACCGGGATCCTCGTCGGTCCCGCGGAGCGCGACGGCGCCGGCGACTTTGCGCACCCGGCCTCCGGCCGCACGGTCAACGAGCCGAATAATCTCGTCGGCGGCGTTATGATCGAGAACAACCTCGTCGCCTACAGCGGCCAGGTAGGCATCGCCTTCCGCGGCGACACAAACCCGGCCGGCGAGCCGGTCGGAGCAGTGCCGTTCGGGCGGATTGTCAACAACACCGTTTTCGGGCACGCCGGTTCGCCCAGCGGCGTCGGGATTCTCGTCGAGAACAGCGCCGGGCCCACCCTGCTGAACAACATCGTGGCTGGACTTGGCGTCGGGGTCAGAGTCGACGCTTCGTCGGCAGCCAACACCGTCCTCGGCGGCATGCTGTACCAGGGCAACTCGGCGAACGTCCAGGGCACGACCGTCGGGACGTTCGCGCAAATCCTCACGCCGACCCAGCCGCTGTTTGTCGACGCGGCCGGCGGCAATTTCTATCTCGACCACGGCTCGCTGGCGATCGACAGCTCGATCGACTCGGTGGCCGAACGGCAGGCTTACTTCAACAACATCCTCAATCCAATGGGGATTCCCGCCTCGCCGATCCTGGCGCCCGACTACGACCTGTACGGCCAGTTGCGCCGCGACGACCCGGCGGTCGCCTCGCCGGTCGGTCTGGGCCAGAACGTCTATAAGGACCGCGGCGCGATCGACCGGGTCGACTTCGTCGCGCCCACGTCCAGCGTGATCGTCCCGTTGGACAACGGCCCCGATGACCAGATGGCCAATGTGGCGAACGACCTTAAGGTCGTCGGCAAGAAGGTCCTCAAGTTCACGATCCAGTTGCGCGACACGGGCGGCGTCGGCATCGACGACGCGTCGGTCGTGACTTCCGCGATCCACCTCTACCGCGATCTCGACGAGAGCACGTATCTCGACCCGGCCACCCGGGATCCCGAGCTGGTCGAGGGGATCGACTACAAGATGGTCTACAACGCCACCAACGACACGATCGACTTGATCCCGCTGGCCGGCCTCTGGGCGGAAGGCTTCGATTATACGATCGTCCTCGACCAGACGATCCGCGACCTGGCCAACAACGCCTTGCAGCCGAACCGCTTCAGCGGCACGTTCAACGGCCTGACCGTGTTCAACATTTCCCTCGCCGGCCTCGACTTCGGCGATGCGCCCGACGATCCGGCCAATCCGAACGATTATCCCACGCTGCTGTCCAGCAACGGCCCGCGGCACGTGGTCTGGTCCGGCTTCCATTTGGGAGCGGGCGTGAGCAGCGAGACCGACGCCCGCACCGCCGCCGACGCCGACGGCGATACGTTTGACGACGGCGTGATCCTCAGCGGCAGCGGCATGTTGGCCAATGCGACGGCTACCTTGACCATCAACGTCACGATGCAGAATCCGAGCCTGCTCGCCCAGTACGGCGACAATGCCTACGTGGCCGCCTGGTTCGACTTCGAGCAAGACGGCGATTTCGGCGGCCCCGGCGATCTCTTCCAGGTGATCTCCGTCCATGGCGGCGCCAATTCCATGGCCGTGCCGGTGCCCGCCGGCGCCAGCGGCCCGGTCTTCGCCCGGTTCCGCTTCGGCAGCGTGCTGAGTGAAGTCACGTCGCTCACCGGGCAGGCCTCCGACGGCGAAGTCGAAGACTACGTGTTCTTCGTGGTCGACTACTTGAAGGACTTCGGCGACGCCCCCAACGGCACGAGCGCCCAGGGCACGCCGCAGACCTATCCAACGACGGTCGCCAACAACGGCGCCTGGCACGCGACGAACCTCAATCCGGCCCTGTACCTCGGCGCCGTGCCGCCGGATTCGGAACTCGACGGCAAGCCTAGCGCCGACGCCTGGGGCGACGATCTGGCCGGCGTCGACGACGAAGACGGCGTGGACCTGGCGAATCGAGTGCTGATCGCCAACGGCAGCACGCCCAATGCGTTCCCCGTCACGGTCACCGGCAGCGGTTACCTGAACGCGTGGATCGACGTGAACGCCGACGGCGACTGGAACGATGCCGGAGAGCACTTCGCGCAGAACATCTGGTTCGAGCCCGCTCCTGGCGCCGGCCGGCAGACCCAGACCTTCTCGATCACGATTCCACCCTTGCCCGGCGGGCTCGAGCAGGCCGTTTCCTACGCCCGATTCCGTGTCAGCTCAACGCCGGATCTGGGCTACGCCGGCCCGAATTTGACCCTTGACGAGGAGGCCGTCGACGGCGAAGTCGAAGACTACCGGGTGTTCCTCGTCAGCGAGGCGCGCGACTACGGCGACGCTCCGGACGGCATCGCCGGCGCGGACAGCTACCCGACGCTGCGGTCCAGCAACGGCGCCAGCCACGTGATCGTGCCCGGCCTCTCGCTCGGCCAGCGGGTCGATGCGGAGTTCGACGGGCAGCCCAGCCTGGCAGCCGACGGCGACGACAAGGCCTATCCCACCGGCGGCGCCGACGACGAAGACGGCGTATCGTTCTCGGCCTACGGCATCGACATGCTCGGCCGCCTCGTGCCCGGCCAGGAAGCCCTGATCACAATCGACGTCACCAACACCTTCGGCCTGGACGCCTATCTCTATGGATGGATCGACTTCAAC
>JAMOAF010000612.1 GCA_023621895.1 Planctomycetota bacterium | reverse complement strand
TCTGGCGCCGGATCGCAAACGGCTCCAGCGGAATGCTCTTCGCCAGTTCCATCGCCCGGTCGTAGTTTTTTAGCCGGGCGGCGCACTCGGCGGCGCGGTCGAGCACGTCCGTCTTGAGCCGGTCGGTCATCGGCCTTTTCCCGGCAAGTTCCGTGTAGGCGGCCAGCGCCTCAGCGTCCTTGCCGCTTTCGACGAGGGCCTCCGCGGCGTCCAGCCGCCCGGCGATCTCTTCCGCCCACTGCCGGTCGTAAGGCCAGCCTTTCCAGAAGTGGAAGTCGCGAAACGCCTCGGGCTGCAAACCGATGCCGCGCACGACGATTTTCGGATTGGTTGCGAAGAGGCCGTCAAAGTCGTTGTCCTGGATCTGGCACCAGCCTTGCCGCCAACCGAGAACGCCCGGCATGTGCGGATTGGCGACCAGCGAATCGCTCTCCCCTCCGGATTGGCGATACTCGGGCAGCGTCATTCCGCCGCCATCCGAGCCGAACAGCTTCCGGTCGTATTCCGACAGCCGCACGTGGAAGCAGTTGTTGCGCCCCGACCGGCCGATCGAGACGAAGGGGATGTGCACCTTGTGACGCGTGTTCTCCCCAAAAATGCAGTTCTCCACGGAAAACGGCTCGTCCGCCGCGTTGGAAACAAGGACGTGGTGGATCAGCGGGCTGATGAAGGCACAGTTCTCCACGCGCAGCCCCGCGCAGTGAAAGAACATCGTCGCCTCCATGCTGTGCATGAAGACGCAGTTCCGCGCGAGGAGGTCCGGGCAGCCGCTCGCCACCAGGCAGCGCCCCCAGCCGCCGCTGAAGTGGCAGCGGGTGACTTGCAGGTCCGCGCTATCGCGGACGAACAGCGCGGCCTGCTCCGCGCCGGCTACGTTGTCCTCGATTCCCGCGTACCCATCGAAATACAGCGAGTCCACCCGGTAGTGGTGCTTGCCATAGAGGACAAACCCGACTTTGAGCGTCTCGCCCATTCCGTCGATCGAGGCCTTCTCGCCGGGGATCGCCTTGAGCGTGATCGGCCTGCCCTGTTCGCCGGTCGCACGGAAATAGAAGGTCCCCGGGTACTTGCCGCCGGCGAGCATCGCCGTGTCGCCCGGGCGGAGGCGATCGGCGGCGTGCTGGAGCGACTTCCAGGCCGTCTCCCGGCTGCGCCCGTCGCGCCCGTCGTTTCCGTCGGGAGCGACATAGTAAGTCATCGCCGGAGCGCTCCCGCCGGCGGGGGTGAATTCGACCGGGGCCGCTTCGGCGGTTCCAAGCCGGTATCGCCGCGCCGGGTCCGCGCTCGGCGAGATGTTCCTCGGCGCGACCTTGACATAATATTTCTTGCCCGCTTCGAGGCCGACCAGGCTGTAGCTGTAGAACGCGTTCTGCGCGATCCTCTTCCGGTTAGCGCACTGCGGCGTGTCGCCCCAACACAGGTCAACCTCCACGGGAAGGCTGCTCCACCACTCGATGTCGGCGCTGGTTTTCGCCTTGGAGTCGACGAACGGTCCGACCAGGTCCATCTGCCTTGGCTGCCATCGCCGATAGGGGCCGATTGCCGTGGCGAGAGGGCCGCGGCCGGCGAATTGATCGGCGTTGGCGACCGCCGCCGCGCCGCCGGCCTCGACCAGCTTGGGCGCCCGCACGACGGAGTAGGCGTCGCTCCCGGGGCGCAGCTCTTCCAGGGAAAGCACTTTCCCACCGACCTCCCAGCACCGCCGGGCGCCGGGATAGCTATTGTAGGAGGAATAGCGGACGGCCTGGCGCGTGTCGGTTTGGACGGCCGGCGCGGCGGCGTGCAGATTCCCGCTCAGGATCACCGCGGAGCAGCCCACGAGCCGGAGAGGCGCCACCAACAGGTTGTGGTTCAGTCGCAATCCCTCGACCTGTTTGGCTTCGACGGACTGCCCAGCGAGGACGCAGTTGGCCAATTCGATGTTCCCGCCGCGCATCGCGCGAGCGGGACCCGAGAATTGCAGCCGCTCGACGGACACATCCCGGCACTCGGCCAGACGCAGGCCGCCCTCGATGACGACCGGCTCGATGCCGCGCCCCCGAATGCATATGTTGCTCGCGTTCACGGCCAGATCGCCCGCGTATCGCCCGGGCGCGATGTAGAGGGTGTCGCCCGGCTTCAACCTGGCGACGGCGCGCGATGGCGTCTTCCACGCGGCCGCCAAGGAAAGGCCGTCGAGGTCATCATTTCCGCCGGGCTTGACATAGTAGATGTCGGCCTTGTACGGGTGCGGCCCGCTGGCGGCCTTGCCCTCGCCGGACTGGCGGAACGAGGAGGTCGCCTGGAGGCGGAAGTCGAAATTCATCGGATCGGCGAAGTGAGCGTCGTTGAATTGATGAAACTCCTCATGCTCGCTGGGCAGGGTGATCGTGTGGGGACGATCGCCCCGGTAGACGTTGCGGCCCCCGATGATGCCGTGCTGAAAGTTGCCGAAGTTGCAGTCCCTTAGCGCGATGCACCGTTCGGCCAAGACCGCCTCGTTGTACTCAGACAGCCCGCCTCCCTTGGTCCAGAAGTCGGCGCCGGGATTGCCCCACGCCAGGACGTCGGACATGAGGCAGACGGCGTCGCCCGGCCGCCCGCCGTAGAACCGCGCCCCGTAGGTCTGGTTCAGGAAGGACTGGCAATTGCGGATCGTCTCGCCGCTGGGATTGTAGGCGACGATGCCGTCGAGCCGGTTGGCAAACGCGCGGCAGTCTTCCACCAGGTTGCCCTTCCCCTCGCCGGGCTGGTCCGTGCGCCCGCCGATCCCGCTGTTGATCGTGATGCCGCTGCCGTTGAAGAACGCCGTGCAGCGGCGGACCGTGCACTGCTCCGTCTGATGCAGCATGAAGCCGCTGGTAGGCAGGAGAAGGCCTTCTTTCTCGACGCCCGTCCTGTACCCGGCCGCCGCCAGCCCATCGAGCACGACCCGCCGGCACTGGAGCATGTGGAAGCCGTGGTCGCGGAGAACACCGATCGTGTAGCGGTGGCAAGTGGCGGGCTGAAAGTCCGAAGTGGAGAGGTAGAGTTTACCGGCCTCGGCGTCGTGCCAATACCGGGCGGGACCGAACTCCAGCGCGGCCGGATCGGCCGCCGGCGCGAGGTTCGTCAGGGTGTCGACCTCGTGAACCGATAAGACATCCATCTTGCAGTCGGCGGCGTAGACGAACCGCCGGCCCGGTACTTGAGCGAAGTCGAGGTCCGCATCGCGGTCGCCTCGCAGAACCACCGTGCCGGCCAGCTCCGCTCGGATCAGCGTTTCCTTGCCTGGTTCGCCGAATCCGTGCAGCTTGACGTTCTCAGCGTATTCACCCGGACCAATCGTCAGCGTGTCGCCGGGCTTTAGTGCGCCGACGCCCCTCTGTATCGTCAGAAAGGACGTTGCCCGATCGGCGCCGCGATTGGCGTCGTTGCCCTGCCGGGTGACGAAGTAGTCGGCGCCTTGAACGGCCGCCTGGAGCACCAGCGCCGCGCCGAGTGCCACGGCAAACTTCAACCGCGCTTCCATCGTTCGATCCTCCACTGGTCAATCGCCTGCGGCGCGGCGCATCGGGGAGTTTTCACCGCTCCCCCCGGAGCCCGATCCGCTTGGTCGTTCACGGGTCCTTGATCGACTCCGACATCCCCTTTATGGTTTTCCGCCGGCGGGCGGCGAACCGTCCGCTCCGGCCCGCTCGGCGTCCGCGCTAGCCGCCTTTCTCCGCAGTTCGCACCAATGACTCAACCCGTTGCCGGCGATGGCGATGATCGCCCCGTTGAGAACGCCGTCCCTGAGTCTCAGATCGAGATCGAGATGGTGCTGCGGGCGCCACGGGCGGCGATTGGCGTCGCCCGTGTCCAACCGGCCGGCCATGCTTCCCGAAAAGCGCCCGTTGGAGAAACTGGCGTTGACGACCAGCACGGGCAGTTGGTCGCCGAGCCGGGCGTGGATATCGCCCGATTTCTTGAACGACAACGTCATGGGGAAATCGCCCGCGTACGTGCGCACGGCGCCCTCCCAATCGCCCAGCAGTTCGGAGACGGGTGCATATTCCTTCTTCTCCGACGCGGCCATCGCCTCGCGGCGTTTCTCCCGCTCCGCGGCCAACTTCTCCGCGTATCCCGGAATCAGCGCGGAGAGGATGTCGCCTTCGATCTCCCAAGGAAGCCGGCAGAACTTGTTCGCCGCGGCGGCGATGACAATCCCTTCGCCGGGCAGCATCAGAATCTTCGCGGCGGCGCCCCCCATTCCCCCGCCGTGACTGATCCGCTTGCCGAGATCGTCGTCGTCAATCACCCAGCCGATGCCGTAGCAGGAACCCGAAGACAGATTGACATCCGCCAGGTTGACGGGGGCCATCGAGGCGGTCGGCGCCTGCATGGCGGCCCGGGCGTTTTCAGAGAGGATGGCCTTCTGGTCCGGGCCGATCTGGCCAAGGTGGAACATGCCGAACCCAGCGGCAGAAACACTTCGCGGCGCAAAAACTCGCCGTACGTCATCCCGGAGGTCCGCGCGATCAGGTGGTCGAGAATGCCATACGCGAAGTTGCTGTAGCGGTACCGCTCGCCGGGCGGAGTCACGATGTTGCCGTAGCGGCGGATCGATTCCTCCATGGGCGGCTTTGAGGAGAATTCATCGGCCCTGTAGAAATGCTCGTGGCGCCCCAGCCCGGCCGTATGGTTCGCCACGCGCCGGAGGGTAACCTCCTCCGGATCGCCGATCCATACCTTGATCCCGCCATCCGGCGCGAGGTACCGGTTGGCGGGCGCGTCGAGGTCGAGCTTGCCCTGTTCCACGAGGACCATCAGGCCGGTGGCGGTGATCGGCTTGGAGACCGACGCCAGGGAGTACATCGTGTGCACCGTGGCGGGGACTCGCCGCTGGACATCGGCCCATCCGAAGGCTTCTTCCCAGAGGATTTCACCATTTCTGGCGACCGCAACGGCCAGCGAGGGGATGCCTGAGTCGGCCATCTCCTGTTGGATCTTGGATCGGACGCCGGCGAACAACTCAGCGCTTTTGCCCCCGGCAGGCGCCGGCGCTCCCTCCGCGGGTCCCCCTGCGCTGGCGCCCCCTGCCGCCTCTGGAAAAAAGCAGCAGGCCATGCAGACAGCCACCAGCCTCCAATCGACTCGATGCATCGGCACACATCCACTCACTGATGTTGGAAATGGTGATCTATTTGTCGAATACTTATCGAATCCGCAACGAGTGTGTATTGCAGCGTCAATCCGCCAGGCGGCGGATGAGCTCCAGTGCCTTGGTCTCGTAGCTCTCTTGCCATTCCGGGGCGAGTTGCGCGAGGGCGTCCTCGTAGGCCTCCTTGTCGTAGGCATCGGCGGTCGGCGCGTAACCGACCGAGCCGTTGGAGTATCCGGCGACGAAGGTGTGCGGGAAAGGCGACTGCTTTTTGATTCGCAAGCCGACCTCGGCGAACGGCTCGCCGGGAAAGGTGACGAGCACGAACGAGCCGATCCGCATCCCCTGGATTTCCGCGCGCAAGGGGCCGGCGCCGGCCTGCTTGAGATGCTGCTGGAACATCTGGAGGTTTGTGCGAACGACGATCAGCTTCTCCATGCGGCCGATGCACTCCAGGTAATTATCAATCCGCTTCCGGTTCGCCGCATCGAGCTCCTCCAGTCCGGTTTGGCCCGTCGCCGCCTCGAATTCATAGAGGTAGGAAGCATAGGCGGGATGCTCGGGATCGGCCAGATGCTTCATATACAGCGGCAGGAAGCTCTTGAAACTCAGGGGCGTCCCGGCCCCGTGCGTGCCGCAGCCGAGGCCCGTGAAGAACTGCAAGATTTCTTCCTGCTGGGCCAGGAGCGAATCGATTCGGGCTTGAACATCGGTCCGGCGGGGCAGATCGAGCACCCCGCCTTCGACGCGGACGGCCGCCTCTTGGGTCAAGGAGAGACCCTGCGCGGCACGAAGGGTGCTCAAGCCCAGGCGAACGCCAAGTTGCTCGGTCGGCGCCGGTGCGTCGAAATCCTTGTACCGGATCGGCGTGACATCGCCCGCCGCGCCTTGGAGGAACATCGCCGTCGCACTCGGCCAGGCCTCTTCGATGACGCGGGAAGCGAATCCAGGGAGATCGGCGGTTGCCTCGCCGCCGGGGACGCCGCCGTAGGCGTGGCAGGCGAAGTTGTAGACCACCACCAAAGGCGTCCCGTCCATCCGGTCCAGGCGGAGAATGCCGATCTCCGGGTCAAGCGGCCCCAGCCCGGCCACGGCCGCGTCCTTGGGCGACGGGGTCGCGCGCCGGATTGTCCAGTGCGTGCCGTCTTTCATCCTCAGGCGGCGATTGATGGTGATGCGGTCCTCGCGTCCTGCCCCCGCGCCGGCTTTCACCGGCGCCATGCTATCGACCGCACGATGGACGGCCCGCACGATCCGCGGGACCACGTCGCTGGCAACTTGCCCGTTGGTATGGTGGTTGTGCGAGGCATTCACCAGGATATTGGGCTGGGCAATCTTCAGTTCCTCGTAGACCTGGCGGCGAACGGCTGCCGTGAGCGGCTCGGAGACGCCGATCAGGTCCAGGCAAACCAGGGCGGCGCGCGTCTTGCCATCGTCGACCACCAGCGCCTTGGCCAACAGCGGGTCGTGGATCGGTTTGGTTGGAGAGTCCGAAGTGATACTTTCGACTCCGACTCCCGCCCGCAGCGATGCGGCCGTGGCATCCGCCGCAGCGAGGGCGGCCAAGAGCAACACGGCCAGGGTACTCGTGAAACCGGAAGTAAGGTGCTTGGCAGGCGGCATCACACGAACCTCCTTCACTTCTGGCAATTGCAGCGGTTCGATTTGCTTCTGGTCGGAGGCGGCAAGGGCGCGCTCCGGCTGTTCAGAAAGGCCAACGCCAGACCGCGGCGCTGCCGGCCCGTGACGCCGCCGCGTACCGCCACCGAGATTCTACTGACGGCCGATGGCAGGAGCAACAAACTCCGCGGCCGTCAGACGGGCGATTGACATGCCCCGGCCCGGCGACAAGACTTGGTCCTGTCGGCTTGCCGCCGCGGCGGAGGGCGCAACCGTTTTTGGGGCAGCCGCCCCGCCGCGTGAACGATTGGGCTCCGCCGCCATAATTTGGTCTCCCGCGAGAGGTGTGGTGATGATCACGATCTTGAGTCGGCTGGCGATGATCCGGCTACTGGCGGGATGGCTGGCCTTGGCTGCCGGCAGCGCGCATGCGTGCACGACGGTTCTCGTGGGAAAGGCGGCCACCGTTGACGGATCGGTCCTTATGGCAACCTCGTGCGATGGCGGAATCATGGGGCGCGTCTATGTGTCGCCCGCCGCGGAGTATCCTCCCGGCAACACCGTCCCGATGTACTACGATTTCCCTGCTCCGTCCACTTGGCAGGAGCATCTGGATCGAGCGGCGCGAGGGTCTGCGCCGGTCGGGCGGCTGCCGATCGAACGAACCTGCCGCTGCGTCCTGGTCGCGGGTCACCTGGAAGACAGCGTCACCGGGGGCATCAACGAGCACGGCCTGAGCATGGGTATCGAGTTCATGGAAATGAAGCCCGAACTGGCCAACAAAAAGGGCCGCGTTAGCACGTGCAGCAACCACTAGACGACCTCCTTGATCGCCAACGGGCTGATGCGGGCGACGACTGCTCGGGAGGCGATCCGGCTGATGGGAGCGATGGCCGAGGAATACGGGTTTACGTATTACTGGGCTCCGGCCGCCGGGTGCGCGATACCGGTTGTGGACCGGCAGGAGGCCTGGATCATGGAGATTTTCGGC
>JAMOAF010001079.1 GCA_023621895.1 Planctomycetota bacterium | reverse complement strand
CGACTCGATCGAGCCCGCGCCGCGGAACCGGCCGCTCAGCCAGTAGGAGAGTTCGGTATCCAACCGCAGGGCCGCGGCGTCGCCGGTGAGGACTGCGCGCGTGTCGGTCTCCGCGTCATACTTCGTATACTCCAAGAGCGACTCGCGGAACCGGTTGTAGTTCTCGGCAAACGCCTGCATGTTGGCCGCCAGGTCGATGTCGGAACTGGCCACGCCGATCGTCACGGGGGTTGCCGAGGCGCCGTGGATTTCGAGCCGCACCCCGGCGATCACCTCGTCGAACACGTTCGATCGCGACGCAATCAGCACGTTGGCCCCGGCCGAATTCGCCTCACCCAGCGCCAGCAGGGCATCGCGGGCGGCGGCGATCTCGCGGCACTCGATGCCAAGTTCCGAAGCATCGACGACAACGGCGCCGGCCGAACCGCTCGCTGCGCTGGTCAGCGAGAGCCGGTAGGGCCTTGTTGAGCCGTCGAAGACGGTCATCGCCCGCAGGGGGCCGCCGAGGGAGTTGATCCGTTCGACCAGGTCGTCCAGCGACTCGCCGGCCCCGATGTCGATCCGGTACGTGGCCGAGCCGTCGACCACCTGGACGGTCTGGCCGTCGATCTCCCTCGTTTGACTTGTTCCGAGCAGGTGCAGGTCGGCCGCCGCCGTTGAGTCGACGTCCTCGACGCGAAGCGTTCCGCTGCCGCCCGCGGCGTCCCTGATCCAGATTCCGTCGCCCGCGGCGTTCAATTCCGCGTAGACGCGGCTGCCGGCCCGGTTGATCTCGCGCACCAGGTCTCCGACCGTCTCGATCTTCGATGTGACTGCAATCGTCGAGCTTGCGCCGCCGCTGTCGGTGATGCGGATCTTGCCCTCGTGAACGCCTTGGCCTCCGTTCAGATCGGCCAGGCGGGTGTTTTCGGAAACGATCCGCTGGCGCAGGTCGCCGCTGTTCTGCGCGGTGACGGCGCCGTCGACGGCGATGTTCAACTTTTCCGCGGTCTGCGTGGCGTCGCCGCTGGCCACGATCATGTTGCTCGCCTCCGCGCCGGTCGTGTCGCGGAGGAGAATGCCGTTCTTCGCCGGGTTGACCGAGGCGGCGATTCCCACGCCCGAGGAATTGATCGCCGCGATTGCCTGCTCGAGTGTCTCCAGCCCGCCGAGCATCACCGTGCCGGTCGCGCCGCTGCGGTCGGTCAGATTCAGGGCGCCGAGACTGCCGAGGCCTTCCGAGCCGCCGAGACTGGCGACGAGGACCGATTGCAGCCCGCCGAGCAGCCGCCGGCCGGTGATTTCTCCCTCGGCTGACTCGCCGGCGATGCCCAGCTCGTCGGCGGCTTGGGACTCCGGCGTCGACTGGATGCGAAACACGCCGCTGCCTTCGGTCAGATCGCGGATCACCAGGCGGTCGCCATCGGCGGCGATCTCCACCCGGAGCTTCTCGGGCGCGGCGGCATTGATCGCATCGAGAATCTCTCCGAGGGTCATCTCCTCGGCAACTTCGGAGCCGCCCGGGATGATCGGCGCCAGGTCGATCGAGCCGTTGGTTCCGTCGCGGAGCTCATAAAGGATGTCCGGCAGGGCGCTGTGGCGGGTGATTCCGTTGCCGTCGTTGAGATGCGCAAGGTCGAGATCGCCGGACAGGCTGACGATATCCTGCCCGTCGGCCGCGGTTTCGGCGACGTCGATTTCCGCCAGGCCCAGCGATGCGGCGGTCGAGCCGCCGCCGACTTCCTGGACCTTGAGGTTCGAATACTCCAGGCCGGTGCGATCGATGAGCCGGACGCGGTCGCCCTCGGCCACGGCGGCGACGTTGATCCGGGTGTTGTTGCTGATCGCGTCGAGGACGTCGCCAATCGTCTGGACGGTGGAGAGGTCGATTTCGGCGCTCGCGCCGCTGCGATCGGTGATGCGGATCGCTCCGCGTTCGACGCCAGCTCCCCCGCGGAGGGCGTCGAGCGCCAGTTCCCGTTCGACATCGGGCCCGAAGCGGAACGTGATCGCCCCGGTCCCGATTCCGTCGCTGCTGGAGCGGAAACCGGCGGAGATCAACTGCTGCCGCTGGGCCGTCCGCAGCGGGGTGAAGCGGTAGGTTCCCTCGATCGGGCCGCCGGCGACCGTGGCGGAGATCAGTTCCGGCTGGCTGCTGGAGACTTCGCGTTTTTCGAAGACCGCGGCCGTCCCCAGGTTGTCGGTCACATACTGAACGGCCAGGAGCCGCGCGGTCAGGTCGGCCAGCGCGGTGCGTTCGGCCTTGAGCGACTCGGTGCGTTTGGCGAGGTTATTACGGGTGGTCGCGGCCAGTTTCATCAACTGGTCGACGATCTCGCCGTAGTCAATGCCGGTGAACAAGCCGACGTCGGTCTGGATGCGTCCCATAAGGAACCATTGTGGAGCGGCGTAAAGAAACCAGGTTGGCCCCTCTTAAGGGGTATCGTCGGGAAAATCGGCGGAAGTTGAACAATTCCGAAGACTCCCGCGACTGATGGCGCGATCCGTCCGCTGCTGGCGGCCGGAGGAACGACACGAGCCTCGGCGCAAAAGCGCCGAGGCTCATTGTCAGACGAAGACGGCGGGTTGCCGCCGTTCCGTCGGTGGGGACCCGGCGGCCTATCGCCACAGCGACAGCACCGCTTCCGGGTTGCTGTTGGCAATCGCCAACACGGAAATACCTGATTGGCTGAGGATTTGGGCGCGGGTCAGGCTCGCGCTTTCCGCGGCAAAGTCGGTGTCACGGATGTCGCTTTCCGCCTCGGTCAGGGCCTCGAGCGAATCGCTCAGCGAGGCGATGTTGGTTCCGAGCGTGGTGCGCTGGAACGCGCCGAGCCGGCCGCGGAGATTCACGATGTCGGTGATCGTTTCCTGAACGATGGCCGCGGCGCCGATCACGTCGTTCGCCAGGCTCTTGTCGTTTCCCGAACGCAGTTCGTAGAGCTTGCCCGATGCGCCGCCGAGCTGCGTCGTGTTGACGCTCTGGATGCCGAGGCGGGCCTGCTGATTGGAGACGACGTAGGGACCGAGTTGGAACACCGCCCCGCCGCCAACGATGGCGAAATCTTCGGTGTCACCGTCGACGACCGCCTCGGCCACCGTGAAGCTCAAGTCGAGCGACGCGGTGTTGATGGTTGCCGTCAACCCCTTGCCCAGGGCCTGGATTCCATTGACGAGCGCATTGACGTCGGTGCCGGTCGTCCGCTCCACGGTCGCCGCGGCGGCGTCCTTCACCGCAAAAGCGGTTCCGTTGAGCGACCTGACGGAAACAAAGGCGTCAGAGCCGTACTCGTTGGCCGTGAAGGTCAGGTCGGTCGCGCCCGCCGTGGCGGTGACGCCGAGCGCGTCAGAGACGAGATTGATCGACTGGGCGATGTCAGCGATCGAACTGCCATCCGCAAAGCTGAAGGCTTCAAAGCCGTTCTTTCCGCCGATTTCCAGGACCACATCGCCGGTGATCGTTCCCGCCGCGGTGGTGTGCGTCAACTCGGCCTGGGTCGCCTGCTCGACGACTTCCACCGTCACGTCGATCTGATCCAAGGTGCCGAAGTTGGCCTGTTCGATCCGCACGTCGGCGAGTTTGGTCGGATCGACGCCCTCGGTGAGGAAGTCCAGGCTGCCGTCGAGGAGCCGGCGGCCCTGGAACTGGGTCACCTGGGCGATGCGGTCGATGGCTTCGAGCGAAGAGTCGATCTGCAACTGGTTGGCGGCGATCTGTTCCTGGCTCATGGCGCCGGTGTTGGCCGCTTCGGAAACCAGGCCGCGGATGTCGTTCAAGAGGGAACTCACCTGCCCCAGCGCACTGTCGGCGGTGGCGATCATCTGGTTCGCCCGCTTGCTGTTGCTGATCGCCCGCCCAACGCTGATGATGTCCGATCGCAGGACTTCGCTGGCGATCAATCCGGCCGGGTCGTCCTTGCCGGTGTTGATTCGCAAACCCGTGCTGAGACGGGTTAACGACTCCTGGAGCGACGCGTTCGACCTCGCCAAGGTCTTTTGTGCGTTGAGTGAGCTGACGTTGGTGTTAATTCGGGTCATGCCAAACACCCTTCTGCAATTAGGGGACTACGGCCAAGGCTGACCGGAAATGCGGAAAGTCCATGAGTCCGGGCCAGCTTGCTTTGCTCCCGTCCGAGGACCACTCGTCCTCCGACCTGCCGGGAGCCGGTCGTGAACCAAACGTGTTACTGTTCGTTCCTGTCTCTCACGGCATTCAGAGCTTGTCGGTCAGTCGACCTTCGCCGCGCGCAGCCCCTCGCGCAGGTGCAATGGAGAATCATGGAACCACTGGACAGGGTCGCCGGATCAGCCCGGACTGAATAGGATGTCTAGGCACTTGGCGTCCATTGGCCCGTTTGTCCATTGTAAGTAGTTTCGGTAATTTCAGATGTTTGTCAAAGCAAAAAGGCCCCGCGGCCGGAATTCACGCGACTACGGAGCCAACTGATCGTCAAAGCCTGTTCAATCCACCCCGGCTCGCTCGGCAATCAGGATTACCTGAACCGAATAACCGGCTGGAATCACTTCT
>JAMOAF010001061.1 GCA_023621895.1 Planctomycetota bacterium | reverse complement strand
GTCTACCGCCAGGGCGCCTGCGTGACTCCGCTGGACAAGACCGCGCCGGCGGGCGCGCCCCGCTGGCTCCGCGAGCGAGCGGTGTGCATCATCGAGTACACCGTTGAGAATCCTCAAGCCAAGCCGGCCGAGGTTGCTCTTGGCCTGACATTTCTTACCAGTGCCAAGAATAACCAGCACGCGGAGCTCCGCGAGGTTGATGGCGGCATCGCGGCGCTGAGCGGCGGCCGCCTGATGGGCCTGGTGAGCACGGCTGGCGCGGCGTCGCTCGCCGCCCGTGCGGAAGCGGGCGTCGTAAGCCTTTCGGGCAAGCTGCCGGCCGGCGGCACGGCCCGGCTGCTCGTCTATCTGCCCGCTTGGAAGCTCGCCCCCGATCGGGCGGCAGAGCTGGCCGGCGGATCGAACGGGGCCGAGGAACTGAAGGCCTATTGGGATGAAGTCCTCTCCGAGGCGCTCCAGCTTGAATTGCCCGATCAGGCCTTGGCCAACGTGATCCGCGCCTCCCAAGTGCACTGCATGTTGGCGGCTCGCAACGAGGACCGCGGAGCGCGGATTTCGCCCTGGATCGCCTCGGACCGCTACGGTCCGCTCGAGAGCGAAAGCCAGGCCGTGATCCGCGGGATGGACATGACCGGCTGCGGCGACTTCGCCCGCCGGGGGCTGGAGTTCTTCCTCAAGCGTTACAACGAGGCTGGATTCCTCACGACCGGCTACACGATCGTGGGAACGGGCGAGAATCTCTGGACTCTGGCGGAGCATTTCCGGCGCACCGGCGATCAGGCCTGGATGAAAGACGCCGCCCCGGTCGTGGCGCGGGCCTGCCAATGGATCGCCCGGACGCGGCAGAAGACGATGCGGCTCGATCCCCGCGGCGAAAAGCCGCCGGAATTCGGCCTGATGCCTCCCGGGGTCACGGCGGACTGGGGCCGCTACGCCTACCGGTACTTCAACGACGCCCAGTACTGCACGGGGCTGAAAATGGCCGCCGACGCGCTGGCCGAGATCGGCCACCCGGACGCGGCCGCGCTGCGGGCCGATGCGAAGCAATACCGGGAGGACCTGCTGCGGGCCTATCGCTGGACGCAGTCGCGCTCGCCGGTGGTTCCGCTCCAAAACGGCACGTGGGTGCCCAACTGCCCGGCCATGTTGGACTGTTTCGGCAATATCGAGGACTTCTTGCCCGGTGAAGACGGCAACCGGAGTTGGGCCTACAGCGTCGAGATCGGGACGAACCACCTGGTGGCCACCGGTGTGCTCGATGCCGATTCCCGCGACGCGGGCTGGATCGCCGACTATTCGGAGGACGTGCAATACCTCCGCACGGGCATGAACGACTATCCGGAGGAGAAGAACCGCAGCGACATCTTCAATTTCGGTGGTTTCGCCAAGGTCCAGCCCTACTACGGCCGGATCGCCGAGGTCCACGCGCTGCGAGACGACGTGCGGCCGTTCGTCCGCTCGTACTTCAACGCCCTGGCCTCCCTGCTGAGCGAAGAGAACCTCTCCCTATGGGAGCACTTTCACAACACGGCGGGCTGGAACAAGACACATGAGACGGGCTGGTTCCTCTGCCAGACGGGGACGATGCTGGGCATGGAACGGGAGGGCGAGCTGTGGCTGGCCCCGCTCGTGCCCGAGTACTGGCTCGAAGACGGCAAGCAGACTTCCGTGCGCAACCTGCCCACGCCGTACGGCAAGGTCGGCTACCAGATCACTTCGTCCGTGGCCCAAGGCCGGATCGAGGCCCGCATCGAGCCGCCGGCGCGCCAGCCCGAGCGGATTGTGCTCCGCCTCCGGCATCCTAAAGGCAAGCCGATTCGGGCGGTGAAAGTCAACGGCCAGGCCCACCGGGACTTCGACGCGGAACGGCAGTGTGTCCGCCTCGCCCCGCAAACCGGCGCGATCACCGTCAGCGCGGAGTATTGAGGATGAATAGCCAGCCTCGGGCCCTGTCCTTCATGGCCCATCCGGACGACGCGGAGTTCACCTGCGCGGGCACCCTGGCGCTGCTTTGCCAGCGCGGCTGGGAGATCCACGTGGCCACGATGACCCCTGGCGACTGCGGGTCCGACGAGCTGGGGCCGGACGAAATCAGCGCCATCCGCCGCGAGGAGGCCCGCCGCGCGGCGGCCGTGCTGGGCGGGACGTACCACTGCCTCGAAGAACGCGACGGATTCCTCGCCCTCGATCCGCCCACGAAGCGCCGGGCGGTGGCCCTGCTCCGCAAGGTCCGGCCAAGAGTCGTCTTCGCACCCAGCCCGGCCGATTACCTCATCGACCACGAGGTCACCAGCACGATCGTCCGCGACGCCACCTTCTGGTCCGGAGTGCCCAACCTGAAGACCGAGGGCGCCGACCCCTTCCGGCCGGCGCCCCATCTGTATTACGCCGATCCGGTCGAAGGGAAGGATCTGTTCGGGCAACCGGTCCTGCCGGCGATCGCCGTGGACATCAGCAGCGTGATCGAGATCAAGACGGAGATGCTCCGCTGCCACGCCAGCCAGCGCCAGTGGCTCCTGAAGCAGCACGGAATGGACGAATATCTGCACGCGATGCGGGCGATGGGGGAGAGCCGGGGGAAGCTGGCGGGCGCCGCCTACGCCGAGCCGGATATCTCCTGGCGATTCTGGCGGCCGGGTTATGGAAAGGCCGGGGCAAACGCCAGTCCGCGGCGCAATACTTCGTCTCGCAAGGGACGCTCCCCTGGTGGGTCATCGGCATGGCGTTCGTGGCCACGGGGATGAACACCGAACAGTTGATCGGCCAGAACGGCATGGCCTACAAGATCGGCCTTCCGCTGGTGAGCATCTACGCCATCGCCTTCGCCGTCTACTCGCTGCTGATCTTCGTCTTCCTGCCGGTCTATCTGCGGAACGGCATCCTCACGATGCCCGATTATCTGCGGCGGCGGTTTCCCGGTCCCAGCGCCGATCTGTTCACCGTGCTGCTCCTGCTGAGCTACGTGTTCTTGAACCTCGCCGTGGTGTTTTACGGGGGGGCCAAGCTGCTGGAGGTCGTCATGGGGCTGGACCTCTGGCACGGCGTCGTCCTGCTGGCTGTCGTGGCCGGCCTCTACACGATGTACGGCGGAATGGCCGCGGCCTCCTACGCGGCCGTGCTGCAATTCCTGATGATCTTCGGGGCTGGCGCCGTGCTCTTCGCACTGGGCTACCTGCGTCTGCCGCACGGCTGGAGCGACGTGGTTGCCGCGGCTCCCTGCGGCTATCATATGATCAAGCCGCTGGGCTACGCGGAGCTCCCCTGGCTGGCCATGCCCGCCAGCCTGCTCGGGCTGCAACTCTACTACTCCTGCATCAACCAGTCGCTTGTCCAACGCTGCTTTGGCGCAAAGACCCACTGGGACGCCAAGATGGCCATCCTCCTGGCCGGCTTCTTCGTCCTGCTGCGGCCTTTCATCGAGATCTTCCCGGGCATGATCGCCCGGGCCCTGAGCGTCGTCGATTACCGCTTCGACCTGGGAAGCCAGCCGATCGACAACGTCTTTCCGTTGTTGATCAAGGAACTGATCCCCGGGGGGCTTCGCGGGCTGATCCTCGTGGGGATCCTCGCGTCGGTGATGTCGACGATCTCCGCGCTGCTCAATTCGATCGCCACGCTCTACACCCTGGATGTCCACCAAAAGTGGCTGCGCCCGGAGGCGGACGAGCGGGAGCTGGTCCGCGTGGGAACGGCGGCCACGTTCGTCCTCGTGCTGTTCAGCATTTTCTACTCCCCCTTGGTGGGCAAGATCGGGGGGAGCATCTTCAACTACTTCCAGACCGGCGCAGCCTACTTCGCCGTGCCGATCGCCACGGTCTTCCTGTTCGGTTTCTTCTGGCGGCGGGCCACCGGGGCGGCTTCCCTGTTCACGTTGATCACCGGCATCCCGCTGGGATTCGGCCTGGCGTGGCTGCTGCCCGCTGCGCTGCCGAGCGGGGTGGTCGCGGACTACGGTTTGGACAACCGCTACATTGTCTCCGGGCTGACCCAGGTGGTCTGCGCGGTGTTGTTCGTGATCGTCAGCCTTTGCACCCGGCCCGAACCGGAAGCGGCCATCACTTCGCTCCTCTGGAGCCGCGACTGCCTTCGGCGCCCCGCGGGCGAACCGCGGCGGCCGTGGATCGCGTCGGTGGGCTTCTGGTGGGCTGTGTTCCTGCTAGCGTATTTCGGCGTTTACTGTCTGCTCTGGTAGACTCAACGGATGAAGGGACAGCGTCCTGGTGGAAAGTTGCAGCGAGGACGGCCATGGCGACGGCAAGAGATAACGAGAGGTTGGCGATCAATGGAGGCCCGAAGGCCTTCCCGGCCATGCACGGCAGGAAGAAACCCAAGATTGGCGTCGAGGAGTTCCTCTCGATCGCCGAGCGGTTCGGCTTTTCGGCAGAGGCGCTGGAGCGGATCCGGTCGGTGATTGGGGACGAGGACCTTGGGGCCGGGCCGACGCTCTCCCGCTTCCTTACCGCGCGGCCGCAGGCGACCAAGGGCGAAGCGTTCGAGAAGCTCGCCCGCGAGACCTTCGGGACCAAATACGCGCTGGCCTGCAACTCCGGGACGGGGGCCCTGCACGCTTCGTTCGTGGCGGCCGGGGTCGGGCCGGGCACCGAGGTGATCGTGCCCGCGGTCGGCTTCTTCGCCACGGCGACGGCGGTGGTCATGTCCAAGGGCGTGCCGGTCTTCTGCGACGTCGATGAATCGCTCGCGATGGACCCGGGGAAGATCGAAGCGCTGATTACACCGCGGACCGTGGCGGTGGCCCCGACCTGCGTGATGGGCACCGTGCCCGACATGGACCCGATCCTCGCCGTGGCGCGCAAACACCGGCTGGCCGTGATCGAAGACTGCGCCCAGTCGCCGGGCGCAAAGTACCGGGGCCGTTACGTGGGCACGCTGGGCGACCTGGGGTGCTTCAGCATTTCCGGCTACAAAATTGTCGGAGGCGGCGAAGGGGGGCTGCTGCTGACGGACGCCGAACGGCTCTTCGAGCGCGCACGCCAACTGGCGGAATGCGGGGGCTTGACCCGGCCCGACCGCTTTGCCCCGCCCCGTTACGAGGGCGAGCTGTTCTGCGGCACGAACTACCGCATGTCGGAACTGGAGGCGGCGGTCGACGTCGTCCAACTCCGCAAGATGCCCGCCCTGGTCCGTCAGTACAACACGATCAAGCGGACGATCCTCGGGCAACTCAGGACCTACCGCCAGGTTGTCCCGCAGAAGCTCAACGACGCGGAGGGAGAGGCCGGCTACATGATTCGGTTTTTCCCGGAATCTGTCGAGCTGGGGCGGAAGATCGCGGCGGCGCTGAACGCCGAGGGGATCGGCGTGGGCGATTTTATCTGGCCGTCGGAATGCTCGATCCGCGGGCCGCAGGCCCCGCCCGACTGGCACGTTTACCGTTGGATGTTCCCGGTGCTCCTCAAGACGGACCCAGCCGGCTCGAACTGCCCGTTCGACTGCCCGATCTACCGCCAGCGAGGCGGCCGGATCGAGTACCGCCGCGGCGACTGCCCCAGGGCCGAAGACCTTTTCGATCGCAACGTGATGATCTGGCTCGACCCCTGCTATTCGCCGGAGGATTGCCGCCAGATCGCCGGCGGAATCAACAAGGTTCTCTCCGCCTACTGCACGGAAGACCCCGCTGCCACTCGGTGGCTTTAGGCTGAGGCAAGAGCCGCCACGGAGGGGGTTGATTCACCGCCGGGGTCCGATCGGCAAACCCGAATCTCTGTGAAGACATGCTGATCGAGATGATGGGACGGGGGAAAAATGACCAATCCTGGTGCCTCGGCAAATGCCATTCAACCAGTCCGTATGCCGCCAGGCACGAGGGTCTGCGAGCATAGAGCAGACTACGTGCTGGGGCAGCAAAAAGTACAGGATTTTTGTAAAAAAGTGCAATTGGCGGACACTGGACGAGGGCTCAAGTCAGCGTAGAATGAGGGGTGAGGGGAGGATGCTGCGCCAGGGCGTCGCAGGTCTGGCGGGAATTGCAGGGGTAAGTCGATGGGCCAAAAGGGAGGCTCTCAGGATGCGCCAGATCTTTGGTGCGATTTGCCCGTTGCCTCCCGTTGCGGGGAGCCGATTCTTGCCGGTGCGTGTTCCGACGTATTGCCGCGGCGCCGGTCCGTGGGCTTGTGCATCGGGCAAAGCAGGGGTTGACCGATTCTAATTTCATCGCGACTTGAGGAGGGTGACCGTGCGTAACCTTTACGCGTTCCTGTTCGTTTTCGTGTTTGCAGTTATGCCTTGGCTGATCGGCTGCGGCGAGAAGGCCGCCCAGCAGGCTCCGACACCGGTGAACACCGGACCGGCGTCTGAATTTGAAAAGAGCACGGCGAGCCAGGACCGCAATAATCCGTAAGTGGTCGCCCAGGTGTTTACTGGGGCCGTGTCGATAGAAGCCATTTCCGGCGTAGACTCGCCGCGCAAGGAGGGCCTCCTGCCGCGATAGCTGCGCGCCGTCGTCTTCCGTGTCACATCATTGCATGACGGCTGCGTCTTGCGGTTTGCCGAGGTGAGTGAAGAACCAACTACTTTTCCCTTCGTTTCCTTTTCCATTACCCGTTCGGAGGTGACTCTCATGTCTCGTGACACCCGTTCCGGCTTCACACTCGTGGAGCTTCTCGTTGTGATTGCCATCATTGGCATTCTGATCGCTCTTCTGTTGCCGGCCGTCCAGGCGGCTCGCGAGGCCGCCCGGCGATCGCAGTGCACGAACAACCTCAAGCAGCTCGGCCTCGCGTTGCACAACTATCACGACGCCAACACCAAGTTGCCGCCGGGTTGGCTACAGAAGTATGTGGGGACCCAACTGAGCAGCACGGGCTGGGGCTGGGGTTCTTTCGTGCTGCCGTTTGTCGAACAGCAGTCCCTGTTCGACATCATCCAGCCGGGCCAGGGGAGTCTCTGGGCCGCCACCGCCGAGGTCGCCAAGCTGGCCGCAATGCAGCAAGAGCTCAAAGCCTACCGTTGCCCCTCCGATATTCAAACCGTCACCAATTCCGGGCGGCTGATCAACGGCCAGGCCCTGACGGTGTCGAACTACATTGGGAACAACAGCAGCGATCTTTCCATCACGGCTGACGACCCGGAGATCGGCGGGCTGTTCGTCGAAAACAAGTCC
>JAMOAF010000865.1 GCA_023621895.1 Planctomycetota bacterium | reverse complement strand
GTAGAGAACCGCCGCGCGCGGATCATGAAGAAGCTGAATGTCCAGTCGCGAACCGAATTGCTCGAAGTGGCGCGATCGGACGACTTGCCGTCGACTGCTTGACGGCGGCGCGCCCCTCCAGGGGTGGCGTCCGAGATTGCTATTGGGGTGGCTTTTCATTGGCGGGCATCCCCGGGTTTGAACTGGCCGATGCCGATTGCGCCAAGATTGCCGCTTCTTCCGAATCGAGCTCAGCCAGGGCAGTCAATGTTCAATCATTCGGCCCGGAATGGCGCGAGAGCGTGGGTTATGGTGGTATATACGTAAGGCAGCGTACTATACCACCATTTATGCCACCCAAAACCGAAGATTTGCCTCGGTCGAGGGCATTCGAGTGATTCACGCCGCGTTGAAGGTACCGGGATGTTGGCTGCACAGGTTGTTTCGGAACAGAACAAGCCAGGGCTGGAGGACTTCGAGTGATGGAGGTGGCCAACGACCCGGATTCAAGCGCGGCCGACCTGAAAACGGTCTTGGAGACGGACGCGGCGCTCAGCGCGCGGATTCTGCGGTGCGTCAACTCCTCCGCCTACGGCCTGCGGACGAGAGTCACCGATTTGCAGCGGGCGATCGCCTATCTGGGTTTGAGGCAGATCCGCAATCTGGCGATGACGGCGACCGTCAGCGAACTGTTCAAGCACGAGGAGGAAATCGGGCCCTACCGCCGCTCGCAGTTGTGGCAGCACCTGGTGTCCGTCGGCATTTGCGCCCGGCTGATCGCCATGCGGCAGAAGATGGCCAATTTCGAAGAGGCGTTTCTCGCCGGGTTGCTGCACGACATCGGCATCGTCCTGGAAGACCAGCACGTCCATTCGGCGTTTGTCGCGGTGATTCGCTCGCTTGACCAGACCAAGACACTCGCCGAAGTCGAGCGGAGCCAGCTCGGATTCGACCACACCGCGCTGGGCGAGAAGGTCGCCGCGAACTGGCGGTTTCCGGACGCGGTCAAGGCGGCGATCCGCCATCATCATGCGTCGGCCGGCTACCGGGGGGCGGACAGCGACATCGTGCGCTCGGTGGACGTGGCCAACCTGATTTGCACGTTGAAAGGCATTCCGTCGGTGGGGCTGAAACTTGTGAAGATCTCGTCATCCGCCCTGGCAGGCCTCTCGCTGAAGCGGGAGGACCTCGCGGTGCTGGCCGTCGACCTGGACCGGGAGCTCGCCGCCAGCGCCGGTCTATTCCAGATCTGAGTGAGACGCGATGAACGGTTTCCCATCCGAGATCGGCGAGTTGCTCGCGGTCGTCGAGGCGTCGCATGACCGTGGCGGCGAAGCGAGCGATGCCGAGTTGCGGACTCGCATCGAGCACCTGTTGGCCGAGCGGGAAATGCTCAAGAATTCGTACGCGCAGGCGATCAGCGACGCTGTCGAGGAACGCGACAAGCGGCTGCTTCAGCAGCAGCAAGACATGTCGCGGCTGGAGGCGGTGATGAAGCTCGCCGCCGAGGGGATCGTCACGATCAGCGCGGAGAATGTCGTCGAGTCGTTCAACGAGGCGGCCGCCAGAATCTTCGGTTACGATCCCGAGGAAATCGTGGGGCGGAGCTTCTCGATCCTCTTGCCCAAGCTCGATCGCCAGCCCAAGAAAGAGTCCCTGGCCGAGTACTTGAAAGGCGGGGCGGCGGGCGCGGGGGGCCTCTGCCGCGAAGTGATGGGGAGGCGAAAAGACGGCAGGGAGTTCCCCATGGAAATCGCGGTGAGCGAAGTGCCGCTGGACTCCGGGCCGATTCTCGTCGGCATCTTTCGCGACACGACGGAACGCCGGCAGTTGGAGAGCCAGTTGATCCAGGCGCAGAAAATGGAGTCCGTCGGCCAATTGGCAGCCGGAATTGCCCATGAGATCAACACGCCCACGCAGTACGTCGGCGACAATTTGCGATTCCTCGAAGACGCCTTCCGCGACCTGACCGGCCTGCTCGCCGCGTGCCGCCGGCTGCGCAACGCCGCTGATCAGCAGCCGATCCCCGCGGAACTCGTGCGGAGCGTGGTGGCGGCTTCCGAGGTGGCCGACATCGAGTACCTGATCGACGAGATTCCCAAGGCGATCGGCCAGTCGTTGGACGGGATCGGGCGCGTCACGAAAATCGTCCTCTCGATGAAGGACTTCTCGCATCCCGGCAACGAAGCCAAACAGGCGGTCGATCTCAACCGGGCCCTGGAGAGCACGCTGACCGTTTGCCGCAACGAATGGAAATATCTCGCCGAGGCCGTGACGGACTTCGACCCCGACCTGCCGATGGTCACCTGCCTGCCGGGCGAGTGCAACCAGGTATTCCTCAACCTGCTGATTAACGCGGCGCACGCCATCGGCGACAAGCTGGCGGGCTCGCCGGCTGAAAAGGGCACGATTCACGTGGCCACGCGACGCGATGGCGACTGGGCCGAGATTCGCATCAGCGACACGGGGACCGGCATCCCGGAAGAGTCGCGCCACAAGGTGTTTGATCCTTTTTTTACGACCAAGGAGGTTGGGCGGGGAACAGGGCAAGGATTGGCAATCGCACGCTCCGTGATTACGCGGAAGCATGGGGGCACGATCGAACTGGAGACCGAAATTGGACGCGGGACGACATTCATCGTTCGCCTGCCGATTTACGGAGAATCCCAATTCGCAAAAGGTGCGGATAGTGAAGAAGCAGATTCTATTTGTCGATGACGAACAGCCCGTATTGGATGCGCTGCGACGCATGTTGCGCTGCCACCGCGATGTTTGGGAGATCACGTGCGTCAACCACGCGGCGTCGGCCTGGGAGCTGCTTCTTGAGCATGATTTCGACGTTGTCGTCTCGGATATCAAGATGCCGGGCATGAGCGGGCTGGAACTGCTCGACCGCATTCAGCGGACCGAGCAGACCAGGGACATTCCCGTGATCATGCTGACCAGTCTGTCCAGCCGCCAGACGAAACGCCAGGCCCTCGACCTTGGAGCCGCTGATCTGCTGAATAAGCCGGTCGAGCCCGAGGACCTTGTGTCGCGGCTCCGCGCCGCGCTGAGGCTGAAAGCCTTCCAGGACCGGCTCAAACTCCACAATCGGCTGCTGAAACGCAGAGTGCAACAGCGAAGCAGGGATCTCGCCCAGGCGCGGCTGGATATCATCTGGCGACTGGGAAAGGCCGCCGAACACCGTGACGACGCGACGGGAAACCACGTGATCCGCGTCGGTTGCATGAGCCGGGTGATTGCCGAAACCCTGGGGATGGATCACGACTTTATTGAAACCTTGTCGCTGGCCGCCCCGCTGCACGACATCGGCAAGATCGGCGTCCCTGACGCCATCCTCAGAAAGCCCGGTCCCCTCACTCCCGAGGAGACGGAGTTGATGAAGCAGCACTGCCGCATCGGCGCAAGAATCCTCAGCGGCGACTGCAAGGCGCGAATCGCCTTCCGCCAATGGCGGGGATTGCCCGCCCAGCCAAACGCGGAGAGCCGCGGCAATCCCGTCCTGGAGATGGGCGCCACGATCGCGCTTCTGCATCACGAGAAGTGGGATGGCACGGGCTATCCCCGCGGACTCCACGGCAAGGAAATCCCGCTGGAAGCCGGCATCGTGGCGATTTCCGACGTCTTCGATGCGATGACCTCCGAACGGCCCTACAAGGCCCGCTACGACGAGGAGCGCGCCCTGCACGTCATCCGCAACAAGGCGAAAACGCATTTCGTTCCCGAGGCCTACTCGGCATTCATGGCCGCGCTTCCGGAGATCCGCTCGATTCGACAGCGGTTCGGCGATGATCTGGATCCCTGCGCGGGCATCGAGGAGACAATAGATGAAGCGGCTCTTGTTTGTCGATGACGAACCCAACGTGCTACAGGCCTTGCATCGCATGCTCCGAAGCTTCCGGCGCGAATGGACGATGGAGTTCGCTGAAGGCGGCGCCAAGGCCCTCGATCTCCTTGCCCGGCAGCCCTTCGACGTGGTGCTGACCGACATGCGAATGCCCGGCATGGACGGAGCGGAGCTGCTCGAAAACGTCGTCAGACTCTATCCCGGCGCCGTGCGCATTGTCCTCTCCGGCCAGTGCGATCGGCAATCCGTCTTGAACTGCGTGGGACCGGCGCACCAGTTCCTCACCAAACCCTGCGCGTCGGAGACCCTCAGGTCCACGATTCAGCGGGCGTGCAGCGCATGCGACCGGATCATCGATCAGCGGCACAAGCGGGCACTCTCTCGCGTGACTTCGATTCCCAGCCTGCCGGCGGTCCATGCCGAACTCATCGCCGAACTCGAGTCCCCTCAGGCGTCCGTGCGGTCCGTTGCCGAGATCGCGTCGCGCGACGCCGGGATCGCAGCCAAGATTCTTCAACTGATCAGCTCGAGCTTTTTTGGCTCTCCCCAGCAAAATCCAGATATCAAGGAGGCGGTCAAATTGCTTGGCCTCGACACGATCAAGCCGCTGGCCCTCTCCCGGAAGGTGTTCGTCCCGTTCGACAGGAACGCCGTGGACGGCGGCTGGTTGCAGGAGCGAATGGACCACAGCCTGGCGGTAGGCACCGCAGCCAAGGCGATCGCCGAAGCCGAAACGGCGGACCGCGCGCTCGCCGGCGATGCATTCCTCGCCGGGTTCTTGCATGAGGTCGGAACCCTGGCGCTGACTCAGCCGCCTGCGGATTCTCACGGGCCGCCTTGCCACGGTGAGGCCGCAAGCACGCGTGCCGAGGAAGCGCAAGCCGAGGCGGGCGCCTACCTGATGGCGCTCTGGGGGCTGCCGGACCGGATCGTGACGGCGATCGCCCTGCGGCATTCCCCGCAGCGGTCGGCCGATCGCGAGTTCACTCCGTTGGCCGCGGCCCACGCGGCGCACGCCATCTTGAACGAGGCCTCCGACGAGATTGAATCTTCCAGTGCGCTCTCCGTGGACTATCTCGCGCGGATCGGCTGCGCTGAACGCCTGGATGCATGGCGCGAGAGATGCTGGGCGGCCGCGCCGG
>JAMOAF010000488.1 GCA_023621895.1 Planctomycetota bacterium | reverse complement strand
CGGCCGATTTCTTCTGTGCTTCCGCTTCGGCGAGCTTTTGGGCAGGGGTCGCGGCTTGAGCCTGGAGTTCGGCCAGCGTCTTCGCCGCGGCCGCGGCCTGGGCCTGCGCTTGCTGCTGCGCCTGCTGCGCTTGAGCCAGGGCAGCCGCGGCATCCGCCGCTGCTCGGCGCTTTGCGGCGGCTTGGGCCGCCGCCTGTTCCTTTTCTTCCGCGTCGCGTGCGGACTGGTCGGCCGCCTTTCGTGCCGGCGGCAAAGCCATCGTGGCGGCGGCTACCTCGTTCTTGGCGTTGGCCAAGGCGGCGTCGGCCTTTTTCTTTTGGTCCGTCGCCCGGCTGAGTTTGCCCTCCGCGTCGTCGGCCTGATTCTGCGCTTCTTGCTGGGCTGCCTTTGCCTGGGCGAGGGCCGCCTTTGCCTCGTCGGCGGCTTTGCGTTTGGCGGCGACCTGGTCGGCGGCGGCCTTCTTTTCCTCCTCCTTCTTGGCGGCATCCGCGGAAACCGCCTTGGCATTTGCCTCGGCGTCCTGGACGGCTTTCTCGGCAGCCGCCGAAGCGGCGGTGGCGGCGGCAAACTGGGCCTTGGCACTGGCGAGTCGTTCGTCGGCCTGTTTCTTCTGCGCCTCCGCTTCGGTCAGCCTTTGGGCAGCGGCCGCGGCCCGAGCTTGCGCGCGCTCTTCATTTTGCCGAGCCCTGAGGCGGGCCGCCTTCGCGCTGTCGGCCGCCCTGCGCCGGGCTTCGGCGGCGGCCCTGGCGGCCTCGGCCTCCCGATCGAGCCTGTTGGCCGCGTCGGCAGCGGCCTTGGCCGCGGCTTCAGCCTCCAGGGCGGCTTTCTCGGTCGCCTCGTAAGCTTGCTGCAATGGGAGCGCTTCGGCTCGGGCGTCGGCCAATGCCTTGTCCAAAGCGGGCTTGGCGGCGGTCGCGTCAGCCAGGGCCTTGGTGACATTGGGCAGATTGGCCTCAGCCTGCTTGAGCGATTCCGCGCCGGGCGCGCCCGCCAAATTCTTCGCATCGGTCGCCTGCTGCCGTTTGGTATTGGCCGCTTTGCTCGCGTTGGCATATGCCGTGTCGGCGCTTTGCAGGGCGGCCCTTAGGGGGACGACCGCGGCTTCCGCCGACTTGGCCGCCTCGTCAGCCGCCTGGTATGCCTGCGTGGCAGCGGCCACCCGATCGTTGCCAGCCGGCGCGCCGCGATCGGCCGCGCCGGCAGCCGCCTGCGCCGCCTGGGCGTTGTCTGCTCCGGCCGCAAACGGGCCTGAGGATGCCAGCACGAGCACGAAAAGTAGAATCGCCCTTGTTCTCATCACGAGTTACCTCACACCTGGGCTGAGTTCGACGCAGGCCCTCCCGCCTCTCGGGCCCCTCGGTACAATCACCATCCAAGCTGCTGTGAATCCACTAGCTGTTGTGAATTGCGTTGCAGGAATCGCAGACCCTACATTGTTGCCAGCAAATCGCCGCCATGCAACGTTTTGCTCGACGCTCCGCTTGGGCCGCCCCAAACCGGCTCCGGCGATTGGGAGACCCGACCGACGGGGCGTGGGCCACTTGGGGTATGGCCCGCCCCCCAGCTGGACCTAGTGCCATATGGGCAGTGAGAAGCTTTGACGACTCGTGCGCAGGCCACTGGCCCGAGCGCCGCTGGGCCCAGGGCCATTCGAGCTGCTTCTCCCTGTGTGCGGGGCCGAATCGTCAGGCGCTACCGATTCATCCGCCTGGCGATCGTTCGCGGGGCCGTACGTGTTTCACGGCCACCGGCCTCCTTTGCCGGAAGCCGGACAAGAGTGAGTATTGCTGGCACGCGAGCCAATATCAAGGCCCCCTAACAAGCTACTAGGAATTCTTTTTATTAAGGCCGCCCGGCTGAACGGTCGCGTTGCCTGCGGCGGCTTACCTGGCGGAGGCAAACTCCGGCCGCCACCAGTGCGATGCCCAGTAGGCCTGGTCCGTCTGGTAGACGTCGATTGCCGCGGGATCGGCGTCCGGCGGCAGAATGCCGAACCGCTTCATCTCGCGAACGTACAACTCCGAGGGGCGAAAGCCCGGCATGTTGAATCGCTTGATGCGATCGAGATACTCGCTGCCGGCGCGGCACATCGCCAGGATCTTCTCGTAGTCGGGATCGGACGTGCCGCGGAAGACCGCTGCGGGCTGCTCCGGCCGGTCGGCGGGGGGGCGCTGGCGGCAGAGCTCCAAACCGCCGGCTTTTGCAGCGAGCGGGGCCAGGAGGATCAGCGACTCGGCCGGGCGCGAGAGATTGAACATCAGGTGGCGGGAGAAGCGGACGCGGACGTCGCTGAAGTCCGGGTTCGAGAGGACCAGGCCCAGGTCGTCGGAGAGGTACTTGGGGAGCGGGATCGTCTTATCGTGGCAGCCAGAGCAGCGGCGCTCGATCGCTTCGGCTGCCGCGATCGAGCTGGGCCACAGGCGATCCGAGGTGTCGAGCTTGCTTTTTGGATAGCCGCCCACCATGCCGGTGCCCAGGGCGGCGTAGGTTCCCGGATAAGGGGCTGCCGACTCGATCCAGTAGCGGATCATGTCCTGCTCGCGGGGTGAGAGCCGTGCCTGGTAATGGTTGCCGTCGAGCATTTTCATCAGGGGGCTGGCCGAGGTGCCGACCGATCGGGGCGGCAAGTTCGTTTCCACCCGATCGCGGCCGTCGGAGACGTAGGACAGGGCGGTCAGCGTGTAATAGGCGTGCGAGTAGATTGGCCCATTATCGCCGGAGAGGACGATTCGGCCGTCGCGCCGCCGGTGGTTGTGGCAGCGCGTGCAGTGCGCGTCGAGGATCGGCTGGATGTCGCGGGGGAAGTCGAAGACCTCGGGGATGCCGGCAACGGGCTCGATCGGGCTGGGCGGACGGCGGACGGCCTGGCTGAGGCGGGTGCGGGCGTTGATCGTCGTCTGGGTGCGGTTCTCATGGCAGCCGGAGCAACCGGTCGTTTCGCCCGGCATCACGGTCAAAAAACTGTGCATCCGTTTGACTGAGTTGCCATTCTCGTCGAGGGCGACGAAGAACAGGGAGCGGAGGGCGGGGACCTCGATGAAGGCCGACCCGTCGGGTTCGACCGGTACGGTGCCGAGGACGCGTTCGAGGGTGTAGGTTCCGCCGAAGCTCATGGGGGGCATCTTGCCGCTGTCGTTGACCGGCTTGGGCAGCGTTTCGAGGACGAGGAGGCGTTTGACTTCGCCGGGCTGGACGCCCTCCATCCGCCGGCCCTGGTAGATATTGTCGAGAACGAGCCGCCCGGTCGGCCGGCCCCAGTCGACCCGGGGTGGAATCACCGGCTCCGGTTTTCGCGGGATCAGGGGACGGGGTTCGTGGCATTCGGCCCCGGCGTCGGCCCAGGTCGTCGGCAGGCGGTAGATCTCTTCGGTCTCTCCCCGCTCGTCCATCCACGCGATCGTGGTTTTTCGGGCAACGAGGAACCGCTGGGGCGAAAGCGGATAGGGGTCGCGGAAGTCGACGGCCGGGTTGAGGGGCCGCGCCGATCCGGGGTCATCCGGACCGGATTTCGGGGTGACGGCGGTGATCGCGCCCTCGTGCTCGCGGCGTCCGTGTTCGGGCGAGAAGACGGCGATGACCTTGCCATCCGTGCCGGGGATCGGCTTGGCGTCGAGCATCACGGTTCCGGGGTGCATGTTGCCGAAGTAGACCATCTGGCCGGTGCCGTCGGGGTTGGCGGTCCAAAGGTGGTGGAACTTGACGCGGCTGCGGTCGACGTATTCCCAGCGCTGGTAGATTACCCGGCCATCGAGCATCGGCCAGGGCGTGTTGTCGTGTTCGATATTGGCCGAGATGGGGCGGATATTGCGGCCGCCCTTGTCGCAACAATGGAGGGTGGCGACGGGGGTGTACCAGCAGTTGACCCAGCGGTTGCAGCGGCTGGAGATGAAGATCATCCGCCCATCGGCCAGATAGGTCGGCTCGAAGTCGTCGTACGGGCCGGAGGTAAGCTGGGTGAGGCCCCCGCCGTCGATGCCGATTTCGTAGAGGTGGAAATGGTCGGATCCACCCCTGCGATAGGAGAACAGAATCTTCCGGCCATCGTAATGGACCTGGGGGTCGCGAACGGCGCCGGCCTCGTCTTCGAGCAGGACGGCCAGGCGGCCGGAGGCCAGATCAAGGCGGCAAAGGCGCCCCTGCGACCCGTAGACCTTCTCGCCGGGGTCGAATGCGTAGTAACCGAAGTTTTCGTACCAATGGCCGCCGGCGCCGGGCTGGCGGACGGCAAAGATGATTTCGGCCGGCAGGTTCGTCTCGGGCGAGGCGGTTTCACCGGCCGGTAAGCGGGAGGCTGCACCGGCTAGCGTGCCGGCGGCGAGAGCCACGGAGACGATGATCCGCGCAAGGTCTGATCGCGCAAGCCGACATGGCACGCGTGCCGGATGGAAGCGGTCATCGATTGCAGGCATGGCGCAGACGTTCCCGGTTTCCGCGGTGGTTTCCTCGCGAGCCGCGCAGGGTGCACCGGCACGGCTTCTTGGGCCATTTGCAACACCGTCGAAGTTAGCGGCGAGGGAAT
>JAMOAF010000428.1 GCA_023621895.1 Planctomycetota bacterium | reverse complement strand
GCAAAACGGCGACAAATCGTCACACTCCAAAACAACCGAGCATTCCGGACTCCGCACCTGCATCTGGAAGAGTCCAGACTGAGAAGGCCATTACGCCACAAAAACTAGTAATAATAGGGGGATGCACTTGAGCCTCTTGGAAAACGATGGCATATTATTTGCTGGAGATAGGGCGGGCGTTGCGGCGTTCTCTCCCCCCCTCGACGCAACGTCTTTCTTTTAACTGCAAGGAGCGCTCAACGATATCGCCACGGCGCTCGTTGTGGTGGGCTGCGGGGCCGGAACAGAGAAGAGGCCACTTCCAATTGATCCGAAACCCGTCGGGCGGTTGCCCGGCTGGTAGAATCATCTGGGGAGCAGTCTCAACCGGACCCGCAGCCCCACGATTTGCTCCCCGGGGATCGCCCCCCTGTCTTGGCGAAAGCAACAACGGGAGCGTCCCTTTCCCGCCCCCAGGAAGTGTGGCCTTGCCCAAAGCGTGTTCTCATGACGACGGCCATCGACCGTAAAAAGCTCAGTGCCAGCGGATTCTGCTTCATCGACGAAGGCCGCTTTGCCGAATACCTCGGACGCAAAAGCGATCCCGGCGCCGTTGGCGACATCATTGCCAAAAGCCTGGCGAAGGCGCCGCTGGAGCCCGAAGAAACGGCAGTCCTCCTGCGAGCGGATGATCCGGACCTGGTCGCCGAAATCTACGCCGCCGCTCGGCAGTTGAAACGCGACGTCTACGGCAACCGCATCGTGCTCTTCGCGCCGCTTTACGTGGGGAGTTACTGCCGCAACGACTGCCTGTACTGCGCTTTCCGCAGTTCGAACAAAGAAGTCGTCCGGCATACCCTCGCGCCGGATGAGCTGACCGCCCAGGTCGAGTTGCTCCTGCGTCACGGGCACAAGCGGCTGATCCTCGTGTTCGGCGAGCACCCCGCGTATTCCCCCGAGTTCATCGCCAACTGCGTTGAGCGGGTTTACGCGGTCCGCGTCGAGCGCGGTGAAATCCGCCGCGTCAACATCAATGCCGCGCCGCTCGACCACGCCGGCTTCCGGGTCGTCAAGGCGGCCGGAATCGGCACCTACCAGGTGTTCCAGGAGACGTATCACCGCGGGACCTACGCCGCGATGCACCCCCACGAGACCTCCAAGGGCGACTATCTATGGCGGCTCGACTCACCCGCCCGGGCGATCGAGTCGGGGTGCGACGACGTGGGCATCGGGGCGCTGTTCGGGCTCTACGACTGGCGGTTCGAGGTCCTCGGCCTGGTGGCCCACAGCCGTTACTTGCAGCAGCACCACGGCGTCGGCCCGCACACGATCAGTTTCCCCCGCCTCCGCCCCGCCCTCGGCGTCCACATCAAGAGCGACTACGCCGTCAGCGACGAGGAGCTGAAGCGGGTCGTGGCGGTGCTTCGCCTCTCGGTTCCCTACACCGGCCTGATCCTCACCGCCCGGGAAAAACCCGAAGTCCGCCGCGAGCTGATGGCCTTCGGCGTCTCCCAGATCGACGCCGGCAGCCGGATCGAGCTGGGCGGCTACAGCGACGCCCAGACGGATCAACAGTTCGATCGCGAGCAGTTCCAGCTCGGCGACCTCCGGTCTCTCGACGCGGTGATGCGCGAATTGATCCACGACGGCTACGTGCCCAGTTTCTGCACCGCCTGCTACCGGGCGGGCCGGACCGGCGAGCACTTCATGGAGTTCGCCATCCCCGGCTTCATCCAGAACCTCTGCACGCCCAACGCGCTGGCCACCCTTCAGGAATACCTCTGCGACTACGGCTCGGAAGAGACGCGCCAGGCCGGCGCGAAACGCATCGAAGAGGAGCTGGCCCGATTTCCCGAAGGCGCCCGCAAGCAGGAGTTGGTCGACCGGCTCCGCCGCATTCGCGAGACCGGCAGCCGCGATCTGTATTTCTAGAATAGCCGTCAGCCATCAGCCGTCAGCCATCAGCAATCCGCGGGAGATCGTCGATGGTTGCGGGAAAGGTCCTGTATAACAGCTCAAGAGCCATGACCCAGACCCGTCGAGAATCCGATCTGCTCGGCAGCCGCGACCTGCCTTGCCATGCGCTCTACGGCATCCACACTGCTCGAGCGATCGAGAACTTCCCCCTCACCGGGCGGCCCGTGCGTCGCGAGCTGGTGCATGCTTTCGGCGCCGTCAAGCTCGCGGCGGCGATCACCAACCGCGAGCTGGGGATGCTGGACGACGCAAAGTTCTCGGCCATCGAGGCCGCCTGCCGTGAAATGATCGAAGGCCGGCTCGACGAGCACGTCGTCGCCGATGCCCTGCAAGGCGGGGCCGGCACCTCGACGAACATGAACGTCAACGAGGTCCTTGCCAATCGGGCCCTCCAATTGCTCGGTCGGCAACCGGGCGACTACAAAACGATCAGCCCCTACGACCTCAACCGGCACCAGTCGACCAACGACAGCTTCCCGACGGCGCTCAAGGTGGCCGCGCTGAGGTCGCTGGACCGCCTGGAAAAGCGCGTCGTCGCGTTGCTGGAGGACTTCCAACGCAAGGAGCGCGAACTGGCCGGCGTCGTCAAGATCGGGCGGACCCAGATGCAGGACGCCGTGCTCACGACCCTCGGCCGGGAAATGGCGGCCTACGCCGAGGCGATCTCCCGCGACCGCTGGCGAGTTCATAAGTGCCAGGAACGACTCCGGGTTGTCAACTTTGGGGGAACCGCGATCGGCACGGGTGTGGGCAGTCCGCGCCGATACATCTTCCGTGCCGTCGAGCATCTGCGTCAAATCACGGGCCTCGGACTCGCGCGTGCGGAAGACCTCGTCGATGCAACCCAGAACTGCGACTGCTTCGTCGAAGTCTCCGGGATTCTTCGCACCCTTGCCACCAACCTTCGGAAAATCGCCTCCGATCTGCGTTTCCTCTCCTCGGGCCCATCAGCGGGCATCGCAGAAATCCGCCTGCCGCCGCGCCAGGCCGGCTCGTCGATCATGCCGGGCAAGGTCAACCCCGTGATTCCCGAGGCCGTCACCCAGATCGCCTTCGCCGTCGCCGGCTACGACCAGATGATCCACGAGGCCGCCGGCGCCGGTAACCTGGAGCTGAATCCCTTCCTGCCGCTGATCGCGGAGGCCTTGCTGACTTCGATCGATCTGCTCGCCAACGGTTGCGACGTCTTCGCCCGGCTTTGCGTGGCTGGCATTGAAGCGAACGAAGCCCAATGCCGCCGCTATTTGAACGCCAATACCGCCGCCATCACCGCGCTGGTCGGCACGTTCGGCTACCAAGAAGCCGAGCGATTGGCCAAAATCGCCGAGGCTGAAGGAAAGCCGATCCGCCAGGTCGTGGTCGAACAGGCGAAATTGAGTGCAGCGGAGTTCGACGCCCTCTTCACCTCGGATCTGGTCACCGAATTTGGCGCCGCGGCGCTGGATTCGGACACCGCCTCCGATGGAGGCTCGCCGTGAAAACCACGCCGAAAGGCCTGCGGCTGCACATCGGCTTGTTCGGACGCCGCAACGTCGGCAAGTCCTCGCTACTGAACGGACTCACCCGGCAGCAGGTCTCGATCGTTTCCGAAGTGGCCGGCACCACGACCGATCCGGTCGAGAAACCCATGGAGCTGCTGCCCATCGGCCCGGTGCTGTTCATTGACACCGCGGGCGTTGACGACCGGGGAACGCTCGGAGAAATGCGCGTGGAAAAATCGCGCCAGGTCTTCGACCGCACGGACCTGGCGCTGGTCGTCGCCGAGTCGGGCTGCTGGGGGCCTTTTGAAGAGGGGATTCTCGCGGAGCTCGACAGTCGCGGCACGCCCGCCGTGGTCGTCTTCAACAAGTCCGATCTGGCCGAACCGGATCATGAGATCGTTCGCCGGCTCGACGAGAGAAAGATCCCCCACGTCCGCACGGTGGCCTCGTCCGGTGAAGGCGTGCTCGAAGTGCGGCGGCTTCTGATCGAGTCGGCCCCGGAAGAATTCCTGCGGACTCCGCCGCTGGTCGCCGACCTGGTGCCGCCGGGCGAGCTGGCGGTGCTCGTCGTGCCCATCGACCTGGAGGCCCCCAAAGGGCGACTGATCCTCCCCCAAGTCCAGACGATCCGCGATCTTCTCGACGGCGACGCCTGCGCGCTGGTCGCCAAGGAGCGCGAGTTGCGCGACGCCCTCGACCGGCTGCGCCGCCCGCCCGCCCTGGTGGTCACTGATTCCCAGGCGTTTCTCAAAGTGGCCGCCGATACGCCGCCCGAGATCAAGATGACCTCGTTCTCGATCCTCCTGGCGCGGCAGAAGGGAGACCTGGCCGAGTTCGTCCGCGGGGCGATGGCGATCGACTCGCTCCGCTCGGGCGATCGGGTCCTCATCGCCGAGGCCTGCACCCACCACCCGATCGGCGATGACATCGGCCGGGTGAAAATCCCCCGCTGGCTGACGCAGTATGCGGGCGGCCCGCTGCAATTCGACCACGCCCAGGGCCGCGACTTCCCCGGCAACATCCAGTCCTACCGGCTTGTGGTGCACTGCGGCGCGTGCATGTGGAATCGCCGCGAGGTCCTTTC
>JAMOAF010000108.1 GCA_023621895.1 Planctomycetota bacterium | reverse complement strand
TCCACGGTTCCACCGACCTGGATCGGATAGGTTCCGCTGATCGGCGAGCCCGACTGGGCGAGCGACAATTCCACGCGCGGGTCGGCAAGCACCTTCTTCAGGTGGCTTTCGATCGCCTGCTTTGCTTCAGCTACCGTCATCCCTCCGACGGCCACCGATCCGTAGATCCCGCCGAAGCTGACCAGTCCGGTTGCCTCAACCGGATAGATTGCATCGATCGGCGCCTCGGCAAGTGCCCCCGGCGCTCGGATCGACAGCAAGTCGCCCCGCTGTAGACGGTCCATCGGAGATCGCTGCAACTCGATCGAAAGGACGTCGAGCGTCTTTAGCGAATAGGGCATCTTGGGAACGATGTTCAAGGCGTCAATCGAGAGCAGATCGGGCGGTTCGATCCGGTAGGCCGGAAGCGAAACCTTGTTCAACTCCCGCGGCGCGGACGATGCCAGCGCGGTGGCCTCGGGCGGCACCGCGGGCCGCGTCGTCTGACAGCCGCAGGCGAATAATGGCATCAAGACCGCTGCAAAGCAGACCGCACGTTGGAAACAACGAGAAGTACGGAGCATATCTGTCTCTGCCTTGATTGACGGTGTGTTACTCGCGAGAAAGGTAACAATCACACACTGCGCAAGATGTAGTGCATTTGTGACTATCGGCCAACCATGCATAATCACAACAATCCGATTTGGCCGGATCGCACAAAAAGGGGGACAGAGTCCTCTCCGAGGTGCCGCAAACACGCCGGCGGCCGGCCGAGAGCCGGACGCGACGAGAGGGCCCCCTTGTACGCCTGTTTAGTTGCGGAAAACTGAGTAAGATGGGATGCCCGCGGAAAGGTTTGCGGCTCGCGGGCACGGCGCTGCCGCTAGCTGGTAGTCTGCGGTAGAATTACCGCCTGCGAAGAGTTATCCGCCCTCTGCTTCCATCGCGCGGAGTTTGTAGATCAGCGTTCTGCGGCTGATTCCGAGCTTTTTTGCCGCGACTGTCCGGTTTCCGCCGCACTCGGCCAGCGTGGCCAGAATCGTCGCCCGTTCGACCTGCGAGAGGCGCCCCTCGCCACGAGCCGCGGGAACCTGGCCCGCAAGACCGGCGATCCGCGGCGGCAGATGGTCGGGCATGATCACGTCGCCCCGCGAGAGCAAGCAAGCCCGTTGAATCGCATTGCGCAGCTCCCGCACGTTGCCCGGCCATGCGTAGGCCAAGAGGGTTTGCACGGCTTGCGGCGAGAATCGCACCGGCGCTCCGGAAAACTCCAGCGCAAAGCGGTGGGCCAGCGGGACGACGTCGTCGCGCCGCTCGCTCAACGGGGGGACCACCAGCTCGACAACGTTGATCCGGTAGTAGAGGTCGTCGCGAAAGCGGCCCAATTCGACCGCCTCGCCCAGGTCCTGGTTCGTGGCCGCTACGAGCCGCGTGTCGACGTCGATCGGGGCCTCGGCGCCCACCGGCGTGATCTTGCCCGTCTCGATCGCCCGCAGCAGCTTGGGTTGCAGGTGCAAAGGCAATTCCCCGATTTCGTCGAGAAACAGCGTTCCCCCGTCCGCCGCGCGAAACAAGCCCTGGCGCGCCTCGGCGGCTCCGGTGAACGCCCCCTTGGTGTGGCCGAACAGCTCGCTCTCGATCAGCGTTTCCGGAAGTCCGGCGCAGTTGGCCGCGACCAGCGGCCCGCTCGACCGCCCGCTCCAGCGGTGCAGCAACTGGGCCACGACTTCCTTGCCGGTCCCGCTTTCTCCCATCACCAGCACGGGCACATTCGAACGTGCAACGACGGCAACCGTCTCGGCCACGTGGCGCATCGCGGGACTCTCCAGGATCAAGCCATCGGGCAAGTCGGGAAGCGGCCACTCCGGCCCCTTGTGGTCCTCCTGCTCGGCGCCCAGGGTGTCGGCAATCACCGCTTCCAGCTCATCCAGGTCCACCGGCTTGACCAGGTAATCGACCGCCCCGCTCTTGACCGCCGCCACGGCCTGGCGGAGATCGCCGTAGGCCGTGATCAGCAGCACCGGCAGCTCCGGCGCAATCGCGTGGATTTCCGGCAGCGCCTCAAGCCCCGACATGCCGGGCAGCCGCACATCGAGAAGCACCATGCCGAACGGCGCGGACTGGAGCTGGGCGAGCGCCTCTTCGGCGCTGGCAACCGCGGCGGTTTCGAGCCCCAGCGACTGGAGAAAGCCCTCCAGCAGGTCCCGCTGGGACTTCTCGTCATCGACTATCAATACCCTTCGCCTAGCGGTCATCGGCTTGATCCAACCAAAAAATCGAACCTCCGCCCGGCCGCGGGCGGTAACCGGCTCGCCAGCCGTGCGCGCGGGCGATCCTGCGGACGATGGCCAGGCCGAGCCCGACGCCGCCGGGGCGCGTGCTGAAATAGGGCGAAAACAGCGAATCGACCCGTTCCTCCGGGACACCCGGCCCGGGATCGGCAATTTCCAGCCGCAAACGGCCGCCGCGCCCGCGCGCCAGCCGAATCTCGATCACCCCTGACTCGGGCGCAAACTCGATCGCGTTGCTCATCAGGTTGAAGACCGCCTGGCGAAACATCTCGCGGTCCACGTCGGCCACGGCGGGCCGATTCTCGACCGCCAGCTCGATCTTCAGAGCTTTGGACTCCAGATCGGGCTGGAGAATCGCCACCAGTTCGGCGACCAAGCCCTCAAGGTCCACCCGCTCCGGGTTCGGATCACACGGTTTGGCGTATGAAAGAAACTGGTTGATCCGGACGGTAATCCGATCGCACTCCTCAATCACGGCCTGAGCTTGCGGCCGCTGTTCGGCCGGCATGCCGGGCAACTGTGCCAGCCGCTGAATCCAGCCCCGCACCAGCCCGAGGGGATTGCGCGTTTCGTGAGCCAGGCCGGCGGCCGCCTGGCCCATGTCGCGCAAGTGGTCCGCCTCGGATTGCAGCAACCTGGCCTGGCTCCGGCTCTCCACCAGGCGGACCGTGGTCAACCAGGCGACCGAGAGCAGGACCAACACCAATCCTCCGGCGGCGACCGACCACAGGCGCAGCCAAAACGCGCGCCGGACCTGGCGGTCCGTTTCCGCCCGGTCGAGCACCAGGACGGTTGCATAGGCCTCCCCGGCGTGAAATACCCCCTCCTCCACTTCGCCGCGGAGCGCACGGCCCCATCCGCGCCCCCCGCCGCCGCCGCCGCCACCGCCACCACCGCCGCCGGGTTCCGCATCGAGGCGAAAACGGTTGACGAAGCGAAACCCGACACGGTCCACCGGCACGCTCAAGTCCAACAGGGCGTCATCGCCCGCCGCCAGCAGGATTCCGCCAGGGTGCTTGGATTCTTCCGCGGCGATGCCCACGGCGAGAATCTCCTCGGCGCGGGCCATTTCGTCCAGCGAGCCCTGGACCATCGCGTCGAAGAAGGGGCCCACGCGGCGGTGCGAGAGGATGCTGCCGACGAGAACGCGGCGAACCGTCTCCGCCTGACGGCGAACCGACTCCATCGCCAGCCGCCGTTCATATCCGTACGCGTGCAACTGCCAGGCGGCATATGCCAGCCATAGGGGCAATAAAACCAGCGCGAGAACCCCGTACAGATGCCAACCACGACGGTTCATCTGCGAACCTGCCACTTCTATTGAGCCAGCTTGCCAGGCGGCTCAACGTCAACCCCCGCGCGGGCGCGCCAATCGGCGCCGATCACGGAGTCGCTGATTCGCTGGACTCGGGGGAACCGATCTCGAGCTTCGACCACTTCTTGCCGGACAGCTTCTTGAGCCCTTCGGGCGTGACCATTCCATTGCCGGTAAACGTCAACGACCGCAGGTTCGGCATCGCCAGGAGGCTGTCGACCGCCGCATCGGTCACGCCGGTCGTCCGGATTGACAGTTCCTTGAGGTTTGGCAGGCCGGCGATCGCGGCGACGGTCGCGTCGCCCATTTGGGGCAAGGTCCAGATGTCCAGCAATTCCAGCGACTTCAAGGCGGCCAGGTTCTTCAGCCCTTCGTCGCTGGGCGAGGGAAGCTCGTGTAAGTAAAGCCGTTTCAACTCCGGGAGGTCCGCGAAGACCTCCATCGCCTGGTCGTCAACCGCAGGAAGATCGCGGAGCGTAAGCCGGGTCAGCTTCATCCCCTTCAGCGCCAGCACGCCGTCGGAGCCAAAGGCGGAGCAGCGGAACACTTCCAACTCACGAAGACTGGGCATTTTCGCAAGATACGGCCCCGACTGGCCGGTCACGTTGAAGTCGTGCATCAGAAGCGAACTGAGCGTCTTGCTCTCGGCGAGATATTCCATGCCCAGATCAGTCACCGCCGTGCTGCGGTGCTTGAACGCCGAGAGCTTCGGCAGCCGGGCGACGATCTCCAGCGTCATGTCGCCCGCGTCCATGTTCCCGCGGAGATCGAGGGTCCGCAGGTTCTTCAGGCTCTCCAAATGGCCCGTCCCGATATCGTTGAAGTTGTTCTGCACGAGCGTCAGCCGCTCGAGGCCGCCCATCTGGCAGATGGCCTTCAGAGCGCCGTTGGTCATGTTGGTGTTCGACGACAGGTCCAGTTCGGTCAGATTCGGAAATGAC
>JAMOAF010000963.1 GCA_023621895.1 Planctomycetota bacterium | reverse complement strand
CGGTCAGTTTTCCGGTCCTGTCAGTGCCCGATCGTCTCTTTATGGGTGGCACTTTATGAGGTGATGGGTGGCACTTTATGAGGTGCCTTGTCCGAACATGGACGCCCGAGACCATCGGCTTCCGGGCGTTTTGAAGTGGAAGGCACGGGGGGCGGAGGTGTCCTGGCGATTGCCGGGTGGTACAATCTGGCAGGTGGCCGGACAAACGGGGGCGTAGATGCAACGTCGAGCGGAGTCCGTGTAGCGATGACGGGTCACCACGCAAGAGTCGACGAAGGCGCATTCCTTCACCGGGTGCTTGGAATTACGCCAGGCAACGCTCCCGTTTGGCTTTGCTCACGAAATCCCTGCGAAGGGATCGACTTGCTCACCCCGATAGCGCCGGCGATTTTCATCTGCATGATCATCTTGGCCGTGCGCGTCGGTTTGTGGACGTGGCTGATTTGCTTCCCGCTCTTGGCGGGTTGCTTCGTGCTTGTGGTTCCGTTTGAGAGCCGGGAACGGTTGGGACGTGCCCGCCGACGTCGCGGTGAATGTGTGTGGTGCGGGCAGGAGAACATGGCGCCGGGGGCCGCGTGTTCGCAGTGCGGTCGAATCGCCAAAGCCGGCGGCGTCTGAAATCGCAGCGGAAACTCGCCCCGTCGGTCGTCCAGCGGCAAACAAGGGGCCTCCTCACCGCCTCGGCTTCCGGGCGTTTTGAAGTGGAGGGGCAGGGGCCGGCGGTGTTGCTGCCCTTGCCGGGTGGTACAATGCGGCGAGTGGCTGGGCGGGTCCGGCCGCGAAAGTTACAGACGTTCGTCGGCTCGGCAGGGCGGGCCTGCAGGTTGAAACGGATGGGCACTGAACCGTGGTACGGCGTCCGACTCGTGTATCGTCTGACCGGTTTTCCGGCTCAGGCCTACGAAGAGCGAATCGTGATCGTCAAAGCGGCCAGTTTTGACGAGGCGATCGCCAAGGTGGAACGTTACTCGAAGGATTACGAGGACGAGACGAAGGTGTACACCGGCTACGCTATGGCGTTCCATATCCTTGACGAGAACGGTTCGTCGCTGGGCGAAGGCGTGGAGGTCTTTTCCCTAATGCGGGACTCTGACCTCGATCCTGACGAGTACTTGGATCGCTTCCATGACACCGGCCGCGAGCGAGCCAAACACACTGGCGAGTGCTCCTGAAAGACGGACCGATGCACAATATGCGTTCCAGTGCTTCGGTGAGGACGCCAGGCGAACCACTGGGCGGGGTAGGGCCCCAGCACTACACGCGATGACGGTCTGGGCAACCCCGGCTTCCGGGCGTTTTCGGAGTGGAAGGGGCAGGGGACGCGTGGCTGTGTTTCCAGTCGTACGGCGCAGCAACCGATGATCCCAACACAGTACAAAGCGAAGTTGCCGGGGCCGCTATCGTACCCGATCGGCGCGGAGGCATTGTCCGCGGCGTTGGTTGGTGCGCCACACGCTGAATCGTTCAGCATATTCTTCCGCGAAAGGCCTGCCGAGCCAGCCTCGCGGTTCCAGACAATCCTGGCTCAGAAGCATCCCTACGTGCTCCTCGTCGCCCAGTACCGAACTAGAAAAATGCCCGGTTATACTGGGGCACAATTCATGATCGACCGTGGATGGTACGGCGAGAAGTGGGAGGTGACCGTTTACCCGGTACTTCGCGAACTGCGTCACGAAGCGAATCGCCTACCGCAGGACGGCGGCTTGCCGTTGGTCGCACACTGGCTACGATCGTCCGAGCATGCTGGCTGGCTCTCACGTGATCAACGCATCGAGTTGGTGTTTAACCCGGCGGAGGGAATACTCTCGGCCCAAGAAAGCAGTGGGATGTAGCGCCGAAGCAGGGAATTCCGTGTGTGGCCGCCGCAGATTGGACGGCCCGGCTGCTCACCGTAGGGGAGCGGCATCCACGAAGGGATGTGTTGGGGTGCAGTCGCCAGGAAAAGAACGCCTGCGAGCGAACCCGTCATGAGACCAGGATCAAGCATCCGAGACGATTCCGAGACTTCCCAAATAAGACCAACCGTAAACCACGGACGACCGACCGGGACGTGGCCAAAGGATCGGCACAAAAACGAAGCGCGAGGCTTCGGAAGGTTTAGTCTGCGCGCAACGTACCCACAAATCGCAGGAAAAAATGGGAGATGCCTCTTGACTTCAACTGCTCTTTCAGGGATGCACCACCCTACGGCCGGTAGGACGGGTCTCCAGGCCCGTCGAAGTTTCATCCGGTTGGCAGCTCGCGGTGGGGCGGCGCTGCCGTTTCGGCCGTGTGAAATCATCAGGTTCCCGGCGGCCGCATCGGCATTTCCCACCTCCTCGCGCTTGGCCCGCTCTGCACCACCCTACGACTTGATCATCCGCCAGCAGCGGTGGATGCGGCGGTTTCGGAAGTCGCTAGGGACGGTCTGCCGGCTGATCTCGCGGATGGTCGCCCCGCGGATCTCCGCTTCGGCGAGTTTGAAGCGGCGGAAGTTGGTGGAGAAATAGATGATGCCGCCAGAGGACATCCGCTGGAGGACCGCCGCGAGCAAGCACGCGTGATCGCGATCCACGTCCCAGAAGCTCTCGGTCATTTTGCTGTTTGAAAAGGTCGGCGGATCGATCACGGCCAGGTCGAAAAGAGGTTTGGCCGGCAACCGATCGAGAAACTCGACGGAATCGCCGCGGACGAATTGGTGAGCCGGGCCGGCCAGGCCGTTCAGAGCCAGGTTGCGCTTCGCCCAATCCAAGTACGTGTTGGAGAGGTCCACGGTGAGCGTCGATCGCGCCCCGCCGGCGGCGGCGTAAACGGTAAATGCGCCGGTATAGCCGAAAAGGTTCAAGAATCGCTTGCCGTCCGCCTCGCCGCGAACCATCGACCGCGTGATGCGGTGGTCGAGAAACAAGCCCGTGTCGAGATAGTCGGAGAGATTGACCTCGAACTTCAAGCCGCCTTCGGAAACGACCAGCACGCGGCCTTCGTCGCCGCAGCGTTCATACTGGAGCAGGCCCCGCTGACGCCGCCGGCGCTTGACGAACACGTTCGACGGGTTGACTTCCAGCGTCTCGGCGGCCGTGCGAACCATCAGATCGAGCCAGTCGGCATGTTCGGCGGGCGTGCGGTCGTCGGGCCGTTCGAATTCGCCGATATGTAGGCAATTTTCGTAGCGGTCGACCACCAGCGGCACCTCCGGCACGTCGCGCTCGTAGAGGCGGTAGCAGGTGATCCCCTTCTTGGGCCAGCGCCGCAGATGCCGGGCGCGCTTCAACAGGCGGCTGCGGAAGATCTCCGCCTGCTCGACCGCCTTCTCCGTCAGGCCGCCGAACGCCTGGATTGCCGGTCTGCGACGTTTCGGTTCCTCCACCGCCCTCTCCTCGGTGGGGACATCGCCCTCCTCGCCCGGCTCGGCCGATTCCGCATCGTCGGCCGGCATGGGCGAGTCGGCCTTCGGCGGCCGCGGGCCGTGGAACTGGTAGTAAGTGCACTCGATCCGGCTGTTGTAGAGCTTGCGGCGGCGGTCGGCCTTCTGCCCCACCAGCGCTTCGAAGTCGGGATAGGCGGTGAGGATGAAGTGCGACCAGGTTTTGAGCCTCCGCAGCACCTCGGGGATCGCCCGATACAGTCCGGCCACCTCGGCGGACGATCCCATGCGCTCGGCATAGGGCGGGTTGGTGATCACGCAGCCGTAGGTTCGCTTGCTGGAGAGATCGAGGAAGTCGCGTTGTTGGAAATGGATGTCGCCCGCCACGCCCGCTCGGACCGCATGATGCCTGGCCAGATCGAGGGCCTCACCGTCGAGGTCCGTGCCGAGGATCCGCTCGGGCAAGCTCGGACGTGCCAGGTCGCGGGCTTCTTCACGAGCGGCTTGCCAGAGCGACGCCGCCAGCGTCGGCCAGGCCTCCGCCGCAAAAAACCGATTCAAACCCGGCGCGAGGTTGCGGCCGATCAGCGCGGCCTCGATTGGGATCGTGCCCGTCCCGCAAAAGGGGTCGACCAGCGGCCGGTCTGGTTTCCAGAAGCTTAGTAGCACAAGCCCCGCGGCAAGGGTCTCCCTGAGCGGGGCCTTGCCGACGAGCGGGCGGTATCCCCGCTTGTGCAGTCCGGAACCGGAGGTGTCGAGCGTGAGCGTGGCCACGTCTTTCAGGAGCGAGACCTCGATCTGGCAGGGCGGCCCCGTCTCCTCCAGCCGCGCTGCGCCGTGGGCCGCGATGAGCTTCTCGGCCACCGCCTTCTTGACGATCCGCTGGCAGGCGGGCACGCTCGAAAGCTGCGATTTGAGCGAACGCCCGGCGACCGGGAATGCCGCGTTCGGCGCGATCCAGCGATCCCACGGCAAGGCGTAGGTGCGATCGAACAGCTCGCCAAAATCGGCGGCCGGAAACGAGCCGGCCTGAATCAGCACCCGGCCGGCGGTTCGCAGCCAGAGGTTCGTCCGGCAGATTGCCCTTTCGTCGGCCTGGAAAGCGATCCGCCCCACCTCGACAATCCGGCTCGGATAGCCCAGGTCGGCCAGCTCTCGAGCGACGACCGCTTCGAGCCCCATCGTC